>JAYTPK010000102.1:0-32185 GCA_043747295.1 Polaromonas sp.
CGACGGCGCGTTCGAGCAGCAGTTGCATGAGCGACTTGAATTGGCCGAGCAAGACAAGCGCAATGCCGTCGAACTTGCCCAGGCCCAGGTTGCCAGCGCCATGCAGAAGGCTGCGGTAGCCAAGGATTCTGAAATTCAGGCCCTCAAGGCCAAGCTGGATGCCGGTGAGGTGGCGCGCAAGCTGGCCGTAACCGAGGCCCTGAGTGCTGTACAAAAGGAGCGTGACGCGCTGGCGAACGAGCTTGCGCAGGCTAAGCGCGACAGGCAAGCTGCCGCAGAGCTAGCGGAGGCCAAGCTCATAAGCGGGCTACAAAATGCCGCCGCAGCCAAGGACGCGGAAATTCAGGGTCTAAAGGCCAAACTGGACGCCACGGGTGTTGTGCAAAAACTCGCGATTACCGAGGCGGTTGGCGTGGTTGAGCGGGAACGCGACGCGCTGAAAAACGGCCTCGCACGGGCAGAGCTTGAAAAGCAACTCGCAGAGAAGTCGCTTAAAGACAAATACGAAACGCAGATTAAAGATCGCGACGACGCGATCGAGCGCCTGCGCGATATGAAGGCGCGCCTGTCCACCAAGATGGTGGGCGAAACGCTGGAGCAGCACTGCGAGACGGAGTTCAACCGCATTCGGGCGACGGCGTTTCCCAGGGCCTATTTCGAGAAAGACAACGACGCGCGGACTGGCAGCAAGGGGGACTACATTTTTCGCGACTTGGATGAGGCGGGTACCGAGATCGTCTCGATCATGTTCGAAATGAAGAACGAAAACGACCGTATCCTTTCGAGCAACACGACAAAGAACAAAAACGAGGATTTTCTGAAAGAGCTGGATAAAGATCGCCTTGAGAAGGGGTGCGAATATGCCGTGCTGGTCTCGCTGCTGGAGCCGGACAGTGAGCTATACAACACCGGGATTGTTGATGTGTTTCACCGTTTTCCAAAGATGTACGTCGTGCGCCCGCAATTTTTTCTGCCAATGATCACACTGCTGCGCAATGCGGCGATGAACTCGCTCAAGTACAAATCGGAGCTTGCGCTAGTGAGGGCTCAGAACATTGACATAACAAACTTCGAAAACAACCTTGAAACATTCAAGACGGCATTTGCGCGTAACTACGACCTCGCCTCTAAGAGCTTCAAAACGGCAATCGATGAGATCGACAAGTCTATCGACCACCTGCAGAAAACGAAGGACGCTTTGCTTGGCACAGATCGAAACCTTCGTCTTGCAAACGATAAGGCGCAAGACGTAACGATCAAGAAGCTGACGCGGGGCAACCCGACGATGGCGGCAAAGTTCTCCGAATTAAAAAATTCTGGTTCGTCTGACGCTGAATGAATCTGGAATTTTGCAGCTATTCACTTAACCTGATAAAGCGGATCACCCAGCAAACAACCACTCGGCTCCCGCCATCAGCTACCATTACCCCTTTATCCCAGCAGTCCACCCCCACGGAGAAAACTATGTTCAGTCACGTCATGTTCGGTGTTAATAATCTTGAGGTCTCGCGCAAGTTTTACGATGCGCTTTTGGGCACGCTGGGCGTTGGCCCAGGCGTGGCTAACAAAAACCGCTATTTTTACCGCAGCCCCAGCGGCACGTTTGGCATTACCACGCCCATCAATGGCGCGCCGGCTACGCATGGCAATGGCAGCACCATTGGGTTTGCCGTGCAGTCGCCAGAGCAGGGCGACGCTTGGCATGCAGCGGGGTTGGCCAACGGCGGCACCACGTGTGAAGACCCACCGGGCTTTCGCGAAGGCCCCACAGGCCCGATCTACCTGGCGTACCTGCGCGACCCAGACGGCAACAAAATTTGCGCG
Source organism: Polaromonas sp. (assembly GCA_043747295.1). Lineage (GTDB taxonomy): Bacteria > Pseudomonadota > Gammaproteobacteria > Burkholderiales > Burkholderiaceae_C > JAAFIP01. The sequence goes on from JAYTPK010000102.1 coordinate 1,825, forward strand.
CTGCACCGGCCTGCTAAGTAACGGTGGGCTAGGGCGCGCGGCGTTCATAAGCGGGGCGCCCGTAGCTTGCTGTGCATAGACTGCTGTGGAGCCGGGTAGTCTTGCATTAGAATGAATTAATCAGTAGAATTGACTTTAAATGTCAACTTTAGAGAATTTTTCATTCAAAACATTGCTAGCCGAACTGCCACGGGGCGAGCCTGTGAGCACGGCTGACCTGGTGGCGCGGGGTGCCAGTGCGTTCCGCGCGTCGGCGTTGGCTCGGTCGGGCTGGCTCACGCATATGGCGCGCGGGGTGTACATGCTGCCGGGCGACACGCTGACGCGCGATGGTGCGTTGGCATTTTTGTCGCGCCACATGCCGGGTCTGCATGTGGGCAGCAAGACGGCGCTTGCGTGGCGTGGTGTAGCGCAAAACCTGGCCTTTCGCGAAAGTATCACGCTGTGGGGTGATAGGGCGCAGCGTTTGCCTGCGTGGTTTACGCAGCGCTTTGCTGCGCAGTACCAAACTACCCAGTTGTTTGATGCCCAGATGCCCGTAGGCCTGGGCCTGTCGCCATTGCCTGGGGGCAGGGCGCAGGTGCTGGTGTCGGCATCCGAGAGAGCCTTGCTAGAGCTGCTGAGTGATGTGGGCAAAGGCCAGTCGTTGGCCGAAGCGCGCGACTTGGTAGAGGGGCTGCCCAGCCTGCGCGAGGGTGCGCTGAACGAGCTGCTGCTGCACACCACCCGCATCAAGGTGGTGCGCATGGCGGCTATCTTGGGGCAAGAGCTGCAACTACCGTGGGCGGCTATAGCGGCGCAGCACAGCCAACGCATAGGTGGCGGGCAACGCTGGGTGGCGGTGGGTAAAACCGGTGATCGCTTGGATTTGCGGCGGCCATGACTCCAAGCTATATCGACACCGTGCGGCTGCTGCTGGCCATTGCGCCTGCGGTGTTTGCATCAGGGCGATTTGCCATGAAGGGTGGTACAGCGCTAAATCTGTTTGTGCAAGACATGCCGCGTTTGTCGGTGGATATTGATGTGGTGATCACCGACCATACCGCAGACCGCGACACCGCGCTGCAGCATATTGCGGCAGAGTTGGGCGTGGTTAAGCATAACCTAGAGCAGCGCGACCTGCGCGTGCGCCAGCCTGTCCAAGCGGGTGGCGACGAGGTGCGCTTGCTCATTAGCAACGGCGCGGTGCAAGTGAAGGTCGAAGTGAATTTTGTGTTTCGCGGCACGGTGCTGCCAGTGCAAAGTAAAGCCTTGGTGGCATCCGCTGAAAATTTATTCACCACCGCAGTGACGGTGCCTATACTGGCAACTGATGAGCTGTATGGCAGCAAGCTGGTGGCCGCGATGGACAGGCAACACCCGCGCGACATATTTGACGTGATGCTGATGCGCCAGCACTATGGCTGGCCAGATGGATTGAGCGACTGCTTTGTGGCGTACCTAGCGGGCCACAACCGCCCAGTGCATGAGGTGCTGTTCCCAAAGGCTAAGTCGTTGGCGGCTATCTTTAGCAACGAGTTTGCAGGCATGACGCGCGATGAGGTGAGCTTGGCTAGCCTAGAGCAAGTGCAAGCCGACCTCATCACCCAACTACCCCAGCGCTTGCTGCCGCGACATAAGCAGTTTTTACTGTCACTGGTTCAATGCGAACCCGCGTGGGAACTCATGCCGTTTGCGCACCTGCAGGAGCTACCAGCATTGAAATGGAAGCTGCTCAATCTAAGCAAACTCAAAAAGACCAACCCCGCACGCTTTGCTGCGCAGCATGACGAGCTAGCGCTGCGCTTGGCGGCCGGGTGAGGTGCTAAGCCCCACAGGCCCGATCTACCTGGCGTACCTGTGCGACCCAGACGGCAACAAAATTTGCGCGCTGCACCGGCCTGCTAAGTAGTTGTGGGCTAAAGCGTATCTCAGGCGCGTGGCGCTCAGAAGCGGTACGCGCAACTTGGGTGCATAGGTCATCGGGTCGGCCACGTCGTCCAGAAGTCTTTAAAACTTACCCGGCCTAGCCACCTGCACATCGGTAAAAAACAAGCTTACGCCGTAGTTGGCTGCGTACTGCGCTATGACATGGTCAGCTACTGCGTGGGCTACGGCGTCGTCGCAAATGATTTTGATCTCGATCATGCGGTCGGCCTCCCATGCGCCTTCGTGGGTGGCGTGCTGGCTGCCGCCGCGCACGTCGTACACGGTGTAGCCCTGCGCGCCTAGGCGTTTGGCGTCGGCAATCAGGCGCTTTTCTAGCGCGGCTTCGGTGATGATGACAAGAAGTTTTTTAGGGTGGGTTTGCATGGTGATGCCCTTACGCCAAAGCTTTAGCCAGCTGCAAATACAGCGGTATGCCAACAATCACGTTAAACGGAAACGTAATGCCCAGCGCCGCTGTGATAGACAGCGCAGCGTTGGCCTGTGGCACAGCGATGCGCATGGCGGTGGGCGCGGCTATGTAGCTGGCGCTGGCGGCTAATGTGGCCATGATGGCAACGCCGCCGGTGCTTAACCCCAGCCATTTGCCACCCAACGCGCCCAGCAGCGCCAGTGCCAGTGGTGCTAGCACGGCAAAGGCAATCAAGCCTAGCCCGTAGCGCTTAAGCTCGCCTAGGCGCGCACCGGCTACCAAACCTAGCTCTAATAAAAACAACGCCAACACGCCTTTAAATAACACGGTAAACAGCGGCGCAATAGGGGCAGTGCCAGCCTCGCCCATGGTGGTGCCAATGACCAAGCCGCCTACCAGCAGCAGCACTGATTTGCCTAAAAACACATCGTGGGCCAGGGCACGCCAGCCAGTAGTTGAAGATGCTGCAGGCGGTGAAGCCGCCAATGATGTAACTGATGAAGGTAATACAGGGGCACAAGCAGTAGCTGCGTCAGCACCGCGCTGCGCTGCCCAGCGCGCCAGTGCAATGCCCGCCACAATGCCCGGTGCCTCTAGCAGCGCCACCCACAGTGCGGCGTGGGCTTCAAAAGGAATTTGCTGTGCAGTGAGGTACGCGCTGGCTACGGCAAAGGTCACCACGCTCACCGACCCATAATGCGCTGCCACCGAGGCCGCGTCGTAGTAGTTAAGCTTGATGAGTTTACGCAGCACGGGGTACAAAGCCAACGGTATGGCTAAGCCCATGCCTAAGCACCACAGCACTTGAGGCAACACGGTTTGCACGCTTTGCTTAGACAGCTCAATGCCGCCCTTCAGGCCAATGGCCAGAAGCAGGTAAATAGACAAGGTTTCGTACAGCGCACCCGGCAGGGCCAGGTCGCTTTTGACCAGTCGCGCTAATAGGCCAAGTACAAAGAAGAGAACGACAACATCTACCATGTTGTGTATCTTACTTTAGTCAGCAGACACAACGCTATAATATTTATAGCTATATAAGTAACAAATGCTTGGACTACAAGCCTATTTGGCTAGTAAATTGTTCACTTGAACCAAATCTTCGGCTTTTAAGGTGCCGTTAGCTTGGCGCAGCTTGAGGCCGCCTACCAGCACGTCATAACGCGCCTTAGCCAAGTCGCGTTTGGTTTGAAACAACTGGCTTTGGCTGTTCAGCACGTCGATGTTAATGCGCACTCCTACTTGGTAGCCTAGCTTGTTAGCGTCTAGCGCGCTTTGGCTAGATGCCTCGGCCGCTTGCAGGGCTTTGACTTGGCCTTGGCCAGACAGCACGCCAAAGTAGGCCGTGCGCGTGGCCTGGGCAATAGCGCGCTTGGCACCTTCTAGGTCATTGCGGGCTTTGTCTTCTAGCAGCAAGGTTTCTTTAATGCGGTTGTCGGTGGCGTAGCCGGTAAACAGAGGCAGGTTGAACTGCAGGCCAACGCTGGCGGTGTTAGCGCGGTTATTGGCGGGCTGCGAGCTGAGCGCACGGTTAATGCCGTAGCTGGCGATAGCGTCTAGCGTGGGTTTGTTGGCGGCTTGGGCTTTTTGGGTTTCTAGCTGGGCTATGTCTAGGCTCAGTTGCGCGGCCTTGATGCTGGGGTGCTCGGCGGCAGACTGCGCTACCCAAGCGTCTACATCGCTAGGCAGCAAAGGGGGCAAAGTAAGGGGCAGGGCTACGGGGCGCGGGTCAGAGTTGGTTTTGCCTACCAGTTGGTCAAGCGCTATTTTTTTGACGCGCAGGTCGTTTTCAGCGGCTATCTCTTGGGCAATCACCAGGTCAAAGCGGGCCTGCGCCTCGCGGGTGTCGGTGATGGTGGACGTGCCCACTTCAAAGTTGCGTTTGGCGCTGGCCAGTTGCTCGGCTACGGCGGCTTTTTGCGCTTTGACAAAGGCTAGGCTGTCGTTGCTGGCCAGCACGTCAAAGTAAGCTTGGCTTACGCGCACTATCAGGTCTTGCTCGGCGTTGGCCAGGGTGGTTTTGGCTAGTTCGGCTTGCTTTTCACCTTGCTCGGCGGTCGCTTTGTTGGCCGGGCGGTACAAGGGCTGGTTGGCGTTGACGGCAATGCTTTGCGACAAAGGGCTGCGGTTGCTGTCGGGGTTGGTGTTGTCGGTGTTAGATTTGTTGACACCAGCGGTTAAGCCTGCGGTGGGGTACAGGCCCGCTTTGGCTTGCTCGGCCTTGGCTAAATTAGCGTCGTACTGCGACTTGGCTGATTGGTACACCGCGTCGTAGGCGCTGGCAGACTCGTACAGTTGCATCAAGTTTTGCGCCATCACCGGGGCAGCAAAAGCACACAACATGGCAGCACTGAGCAAAGCTAAACGGGGCGTTTTCATGGTGAGTTTTTCCTTAAATTTAATAGCATGGCACGCAGGGGTCGGCCTCAACGCTCCAAGCAGCAATGCCGCCTGCAATATTGACAATGTGTTCAAAATCTTGCTGCTGCAAATAGCGCGCTACCTGCTGGCTGCGTATGCCGTGGTGGCACAGGCAGGCAATGCTGCGGTCGGTAGGCAGCTCAGTCAAGCGCTGGGGTATTTCGTGCATGGGGATACACAGCACATCAAATGCGGGTGCGGCACTTAATGGGCGCACAGCTGCAGTGTTAAATTCCCAGGTCTCGCGCACGTCTAGCACCAGCGGGGCTAAGCCCGTTTGGTTGTGCTGCGCTGTGGCCCATTGGGCAAATGCAGCGGGACGTATTTGGTCAATCATGGGCGCTTGGGCTTTTTAAAAATGGGGTTTAAAAGCTAAATTTGGAGTCTTCACCAAAGCCAGACAGTCGCGGTGCTACGGTGTCCCATGGCTGGCGGGTGATGGCGGTGCCGTCGGTTTGGGTGACAAAGGTAGCGCGCATCATCGGCTCGTTGCCCACCACGGCGGCCAAGCGGCCACCGGGCTTGAGCAAGGCTATTAAGGCAGTAGGCACATGCGCCACCGAGCCTGACAGCACGATCACGTCAAACGGGCCATCGACTTTCAGGTCTTTGCTGCCATCGGCGGTGCGCACTTCGCAGTTCGAGATACCGGCTTTTTGCAAGTTCTCACGCGCGGTTTGCGCCAGCTCGGGCACTATTTCCAGGCTGATCACGCGCTGGGCACGGTGCGCTAGCAGGGCAGCCATGTAGCCGCTGCCAGTGCCAATCTCCAGCACCTTTTCATGCTTATGCACGGCCAGGTCTTGCAAAAAGCGCGCTTCGACTTTGGGCGACAACATGCTGGCACCGTGGCCTAGCGGAATCTCCATATCGACAAAGGCCAGTGCCTTGTGCGCGAGTGGGCAAAAGTCTTCACGTTTAACGGCAGCCAGTAGCTGCAAAATGGCAGTGTCTAGTACGTCCCAAGGGCGGATCTGCTGTTCGATCATGTTAAAGCGGGCTTGTTCGATGTTCATAAAATTTCTTTGGCAGATTTCAATTGAGTACAAATGGTCAGGCCTGCGGCTATTTGGCCGATCTTGGCAGGCTTTCTATTTTAGTGGGGCTGGTGGGCTTGCCTTTGAAGATATGCAAGAACCATTGCGATAAATCATCCATGTAGCAATACATCACCGGTACTACCACCAAGGTTAGCAGCGACGAGGTAATTACCCCGCCAATGACAGCCTGGCCCATGGGTGCGCGCTGCTCTGAGCCCTCAGTGAGCGCAAAGGCCAGCGGCACCATGCCAAATATCATGGCCAGCGTGGTCATCAAAATAGGGCGCAGGCGCACTTTGGCAGCTAGCAGCAAGGCTTCAGCACGGTCTAGGCCAGGGCTGATGATGTTGCCTTGCGCGTCTAGCTGCGGCTCGCGCGAGCGAATGGCAAAGTCAACTAACAAAATGGCGTTTTTAGTGACCAAGCCCATCAGCATGACCACGCCAATCACCGAGAACATCGACAAGGTAGAGCGGAACATCAGCAGCGCCAGCACCACGCCAATTAAGGTGAGCGGCAGCGATGTCATTAACGCAATAGGCTGCAAAAAGCTTTTAAACTGGCTGGCCAATATCATGTAAATGAAGATGACGGCCAAGGCTAAGGCTGACACCGCATAGCCAAACGACTCGGCCATGTTTTTGGTATTGCCGCCAAACTGGTAGCTGTAGCCCGGCGGCATCGCAATGCTGTCCATGGCGGTGCGCACATCGGTAGACACCTCACCTGCTGAGCGGCCATACACGTTGGCGTTAATGGCCACCTCACGAGATAAGTCGCGGCGGTTAATCTGATTGGGGCCGGTGGACTCGCGCACAGTGGCCACTTGGTTTAAGCGCACCACCTTGCTGGTGCCGTCGGCTGCAGAGGTCACGGTAAACGGCAAGCGCTCTAGGTCTTGCGGCGTGTTACGTGCTTCGGGCGCCAGGCGCACGTTCACGTCATAGGTTTGGTCGTCAGCAGCGCGCCAGTTGCCTACCGTTTGGCCCGCCACCAAGGTGCGCAGGCTGTTGCCGATTTGGTTGACGTTCAGGCCAAGGTCTGAGGCGGCTTCGCGGCGCACATCAATCTCGATGGTGGGTTTGCTGGGTTTAACGCTGGAATCTAAATCGACCAAGCCTTGTATGTTGCGCAACTTTTCTGTGGCCTGCAGGGTCAGGCGCTCAAGCTCTTTGAGGTCGCTGCCTTTGAGAGAAAATTCAATTTGCTTACCTCCGCCCACTGCATCACCACCCACGGCACTGGTGACGGTAATGCCTGCCACACGGGCCAGGCGCTCGCGGATCAGTGCAGACACTTGGTCTACGTTGCGTTCACGTTGTTTGCGGTCGATTAACCTAATGTAAATAGACGCATAAATTTTGCCCTGTGCATTGCCCGTGTTGATAGTGGACAGCGTGTAGCGAACCTCGGGAAATTCGCGAATAATGCCTTCAGCTTGGCGGGTTTTAGCCTCGGTGGCTTCAAGTGACGAGCCCACGGGCGTGTACAGCGTAACGTTGGTTTCGCCAAAATCAGCCTTGGGTACAAACTCGGTGCCCACAAATCGCATCATCACAATGCTCAGCGCAAAAGTGGCTATGGCTATCAGCAAGGTGATTTTTTTAAACTTCAGGCTCCACCGCAAAATGTGTTGATAGGCATCAATCAGCCGGTCTGTGGCTTTTTCAAACCATTGCGTTACGCGGCCAATGGTTTTGTCATACCAACTGACGGGTACAAAAGGCTTGCCGTGCTGGTCAATGGCAGGGTCATGCCAAATGCTGGACATCATGGGGTCGAGCGTAAAGCTGACAAACATCGATATCAACACCGCAGCCACGATGGTGATGCCAAACTCATGAAAGAACTTGCCAATAATGCCCTGCATGAAACCAATGGGCAAAAACACCGCCACGATAGACAGCGTAGTGGCCAACACGGCCAAGCCAATCTCTTGCGTGCCATCTAGCGACGCTTGGTAGGGCGTTTTGCCCATTTGCACGTGGCGCACAATGTTCTCGCGCACCACGATGGCATCGTCAATCAGCAAACCCACACACAGGCTAAGCGCCATCATGGTGATGATGTTGATCGTAAAACCAAACATGTTCATAAACAAGAAGGTGCCGATCAAAGCGATAGGCAAGGTCAAGCCCGTGATGACGGTGGAGCGCCACGAGTTAAGGAACAAAAACACAATCAAAATGGTGAGCAATGCCCCTTCAATCAAGGTGCGGCGCACGTTGTCAACCGACACGCGGATGGGGCGTGAGTTGTCGATGATGGGTTCTAGCTTTACGCCTGGGGGCAGCAATGGGGTGATGTCAGCGATAGTTTTTTTAAGGCCATCCACCACGTCGATAGTGTTGTCGTCTTGCGCTTTTTGTACGGCTAATAACAAAGTGCGCTGGCCGTTGTACAGAGCCAGGCTTTCGGCTTCTTGTGCGCCGTCGTTGATGCGCGCCAACATGCCTACGGTAATAGCGCTGCCTGCCTTGCGGGTAACGATGATCTTGGCAAAATCGTCGGCGCGCTGCATGCGCGCCTGCACCTGCACCACGCGCTCTTGCGTGAGCGAGCGCACAGCGCCCACGGGCAGGTCTTGGTTTTCGTTGCGCACGGCAGTGGCTACTTGGTCGGCACTGACGCCATACGACTCTAGCGCTTGCGGGTTAAGGTAGATATTGATCTCGCGTTTAGTGCCGCCTACCAACGCTACCGAGCCTACGCCGCGCACATTTTCAAGGCGTTTTTTCAGGTATTGGTCGGCCCAGTTGGTCAGCTCTACGGGGCTTAAGGGGCGAACAGGGCGCGCCGCGCTGGACCGCTCCAAGCAAGCGCGCGCCCCCTCGGGGGGCAGCGCAGCACACGCAGTGGCAAGCGTGGGGGCCTCATTACTTGGCAGTACAGCGATAGACCATACCGAACGGCTGGACGGATCAAAGCGCAGCACGCGGGGTTCTTTAACTTCAGCGCGCAGGCTAGGGCGCACAGCGGCTACTTTTTCGCGCACATCGTCGGCGGCTTTGCGGCCGTTCATGTTGAGCGCAAACTCAATGACAACAACCGATGAACCTTCGTAGCTGCGCGAGGTGAGCGCGTTGATACCAGCTATCGAATTGACCGCTTCTTCAATCTTTTTAGAGACTTCAGTTTCTACAATCTCGGGCGATGCGCCGGGGTAGTCGGCAATGACCACTACTACGGGAAAGTCGATGTTAGGGAACTGGTCGACTTTTAAGCGCTGGTAGCTGAAGATGCCCAGCACCACCAGTGCCAGCATCATCATGGTGGCGAAGACGGGGTTTTTAAGGCTAACGCGGGTGAACCACATGGCGGTTGTTTTAGTTAGCTGCGGAGGCTGCGGAGGCTGCGGATGTCGCAGGTGCGGGCGTTGGGGGATTGGTTACAGGCTGCGTAACACCCACTTTAATCTTGCTGCCTTCACGAATAAAACCTGCGCTGGCTAAAGTCACTTGCGTGCCTGCGCTGATATTTTTCACCGCCACCATGGTCATACCTTGGGCATCGCCCTGCGCGCCCAGCTCAATGCTTTGGTGCACTATGGTGCCGTCTTTAACAACTTGCACATAAGGCACAGGTTTGTCGTTGCGCACTGCGGCCAATGGCACGCTGAGCGTTTGCACTTTAGCTGTGCCCAACGTGCCTTGGGCAAACAGCCCTTGGCGCAGGCCTGCAGTCTTGGCAACGCTGAGGTAAACCAATACGCTGCGGCTGCCTGCCACGGCGCTGGGGTTAATGCGGGTGATGACAGCGGGCACGATTTCAGTGCGGCCTTCAAAACGCAGCGTGGCTTGTTGGCCAACTTGCACGTCGACTGAGTCTGACGCGGCCATGGCGGCTTCTAGCTCTAGGCGGCTGATGTCGATAATTTCTACCACGCGTGCGTCTACGCCCACGCGCTCGCCCGGCTGCGCGCTGCGCTGCGAGATGATGCCGCTAATGGGCGCTTTAAGCACGGTGTCGTCTAGCGATTTACGGGCCACATCCACAGCGGCCATAGCAGATGCGTAGGTCGATTTAGCACCTGCCAGGCTGGCCGCTGAGGTCTCCAGTGCAGTGGACGAGATAAAGCCTTGGTTGACCAACGCTTTGTTGTTGTCAAAGCTGCGCTGTGCAATATCTACCTGTGCCTTGGCCGCATCAGCGCTGCGCTGGGCCTGCGTGACGCGCGACTGGTATTCAGATGAATCTACGCGCGCAATGATTTGGCCCGCTTTGACGGTGTCGCCCTCGCGCACGGTAAGGCCTTGCAACTCACCGGGCACGCGTGCTTTGACTAAGGCGCTATTGGCCGCTTTGAGCGAGCCGGATATGGGCAAGCCCTCGGATAGTTCACGCACCTGCGCTTGCGCTATGTCACTGGCTACTAGCTCAATAATAGTTTCAGGTTTGGCAGCAGCAGCTTTGGCGGCCTCTGCTTTGCGTGCACTGACGGTGCGCACAGCGAAACCGCCCGCAACGATCAGTGCCAACAAGATCAGCAACCATTTACCGTTTTTTTTCAAAAATGACTTCATTTTTATTTGAGGGCTCAGTTTCGCTTAAGCAGGGCATGCACCACCATGTCGGCATGGGCAGCGAGGTATTTTTTAGGGTCAATTTGCTGCTCAGGGCTGATGCAGCAGCCCATAGAGTGTTTCCAGTTAATCAAATACACCATGGGGGTGACGATGTTGAACACTGCGTTGTCTACGTCGACTGGCCGAAACTCGCCACGGTCAATGCCGCGTTGAACCACAGCTTTGACCAAGTTATGGTTGGGCTCAATCACTTCTTGGTGATAAAAAGCTGCAAGGTCAGGAAAATTAGTGGCCTCGCTCATCATCAGCTTGCTCAGGCCTGAGGCCTTAGTGTCGCCAAAACGCTCCCACCAAATGTTCAGCATGTAGGGGATCATCTGTGCGGTGCTGCCCTCAAATTTACTGAGCTCAGCGGCGCCATCGCTGATGGTTTGGCCTATATTGGCGCGCACTACGGCTTTGAACAAGTCTTCTTTAGTTGGGAAGTACAAAAACAGCGTGCCTTTAGACACGCCAGCCCGCTGCGCTACCTCTTCCGACCGGGTGGCGGCAAAGCCTTTTTCGACAAACAGGTCAAGCGCGGCCGCCAATAACTCGCCCGGACGCGCCTCTTTACGGCGCTCGCGCTTGGCGCTGCCTTCAGTGTGGGTGTCTACTGGTACGAGGGTGTTCACAACTGCTAACTCAATTAATGACCGATTGGTTAGTAATGTAACCTAGGACATTACACCGGTCAAGCCAACAGCAAAAAATCCTCAGTAAAGAATCGGTAAATAAAGCTAAAAATAACTCAGCTTATTGCCCCATCGCGCTGCCCAGCAGCTCGCGCATCACGTGGCGGGTCTGGCGCACGCCCTCTGCGCTGGGCAGCCATTCGAGTAAAAAGTCGTGCTTAGCTTCAACGTAGTCCATAGGGGCGGGCAGCACGGTCAGGCCCGCGGCCTCAAAAGCGCGCTGAGCACGCGGCATATGCCACGCATTAGTCACCAGTGCAATGCTCTGGATTTTGTCTTTAGCCAGCAGCGGCGCCAAAGCTTGGGCGTTCTCGCGTGTGTCGCGCGAATTGCCTTCTAACCAGCGCGGTGCAGGCAGCCCCAGCTGGGCCAGCCAGCGCTGCACTGCAGCCGCCTCGGTGCTGCTGGCGCTGCTAGACGCGTGACCAATGCCGCCACTAAAAGCCAGCGGCAAGCCCGAGGCCTTAGCCAACACCAGGCCGTAGTGCATGCGCGATACCGTAAAGTCGTTGGGTTGCGGCAAGCCATATTCACGGCTGGCCATGTCCATGCCACCACCTATCACCACGATGGCTTGCACCTTTTTATCTGCCAGCGTGGTGGCAATCTGGTCAGGCAATATCGGCGCTACGTAGGGTATGGCACCACGGCTTAAGGTCACTGCAAACCCATTGCAAGACATGATCCAAGCAGCCGTCCAACCCAGCATCATCGTTAACGTGGCCACCACTGGCAATCGCTTGCGGAAAAACCAACCTAGCAACATCACCAGCAGCCCCACAGCTGGCGGCATGATCAAGGCTGTAAGCATCGGTTTGAAAAGCGCGATGTCGAATGGCATGACGGTATAACTCCAATAGTAAATCAGTTAGTACTATTAAAATTATAGCTGCTTAGGCAATAGATACTTGGACTACTGCCGCTTTTCTTTGGTAAACCGTGCTTAGCATCAAGCCCTGTTACTGAGCTTGCAGATTAATAGATTTAGCAATAGCTGCGCCAGTAGCCGCTTCTTTTTTGTAGAAAGCATCTAGTTGTTGCAAGCTCATCGGCTCGGCTATCACCGTGCCAGAAGTTTCAATGATTTTGCGTATATCTGGGTTGCCTAAAGCAGCGTAAGCAGCTTTGTGCAGGGCTGCTACAGGCGCATCAGGCATTTTGGAGCTGGCCTGGATGCCAATCCAAATGCTGAACTGGTAGTCTTCAAAGCCTTTGGTCGCACGCGCTGGTGGCAACTTGGGCAGGCGGGTAATTGACTCATTTGCTGCTACGGCTAGCGCCTTGATTTGGCCACCATCGATCGCACCCAATACTGGGCCTACCAAGGGCACTACGGCAAAGTCAATCACGCCGCCCATCAGGTCTTTAAGGTAAGGGGCCAAGCCGTTGTAGGGGGCGTGCAGGCCCTTGGCACCCGCGTTGTTCAAAGCTTTTTCTGCCATCAGGTGGTACAGCGACCCAATGCCCGTAGAGCCAAAGCTCAGTGGTTTGTCAGCTTTTTTTGCCAGCGCTACAAATTCTTCCAGCGTGTTGACTGGCAGGTCTTTGCGTACGACGATGGCAATCGGGGTGCGGCCCACCAGAGCGGCCATGCGCATGTCCTCAGGCTTGTTTTTGGCTGCGGCAATGCCCAGCGGCGTGTAGATCAACTCTAGTGGCGAGCCTGCCATGATGGTGTAACCGTCCGGTGTGGCGTTAGCGGCTTTGAGCACGCCTAGTGAACCGCCCACGCCCACTACGTTTTCCACAATCACGGGTTGGCCCAATGTGTCCTGCATGCCTTTGGCTACTGCGCGACCCAGCACGTCTGAACCTCCGCCCGGTGGGAAGGCGACGATCATGGTGACCGGCTTGTTAGGAAAGCCCTGCGCCGCAGCCAGGGATGTTAGTGCCACGGCACTGGTGGCTAGCAAGATGTTGATCCAAGTTTTCATAGTTTGCTCCTCGTTGTTTGAATGTGGATAGTTTCGATGGACGGGTTATGCAGCAGCGTCGGCTTCCGCACATATGCATTATATTGCAAATATTTAAAAAAAGTCTAGATTATTTTAAAAATATGCATTATGATGCGTGTAAGACACCAGCAAAGCAGCAAAAATTCAACACACAAGGACGACCACCGTGACCGACACCAACCGCGTTGAATACCAAACCCATCCGTCACAGTACAAACACTGGAAGCTCAGCTACGACGGAGTGGTGGCCACGCTCAAGGCAGATTTTGACGAAAACGCAGGCTTGCGCCCTGGCTACAAACTTAAGCTTAATAGCTACGACTTGGGTGTAGACATTGAATTGAACGACGCCATCAACCGCATTCGCTTTGAGCATCCCGAGGTGCGCACTGTAGTGCTGACCAGTGCCAAAGATAAAGTGTTTTGCTCCGGTGCCAACATATTTATGTTGGGTGTATCCAGCCACGCTTGGAAGGTGAATTTTTGCAAATTTACCAATGAAACTCGCAACGGCCTGGAAGACTCGTCCAAGCACAGTGGGTTGAAATTTTTAGCTGCAGTCAACGGTGCCTGCGCAGGGGGCGGCTACGAAGTGGCGCTGGCTTGCGACGAGATTATTTTGGTGGACGACCGGGCGTCTGCAGTTAGCCTGCCCGAAGTGCCGCTGCTGGGTGTGCTGCCCGGCACGGGGGGCCTTACCCGTGTGACCGACAAGCGCCATGTGCGCCACGACCTGGCCGATATTTTTTGTACCAGCGTGGAAGGCGTGCGGGGCCAAAAGGCCAAAGACTGGCGCTTGGTGGACGATATTGCCAAGCCGCAGGTGTTTGCCCAAAAAGTGCAAGAGCGTGCCTTGCAATTGGCAGCACTTAGCGACCGCCCAGCTGACGGCAAAGGCGTGGCGCTTACACCCATTCCTTGCGTTGTAGAGGCCGACGCCCTGCGTTACCCATTTGTCACAGTAGAGATTGACCGCGCCAAGCGCACCGCCACATACGCCGTAAAGGGCCCGCAAGGAGCGCAGCCTAGCGACGCTGCAGGCATTGAGGCTGCAGGCGCTGACTGGTACCCGCTGGCGCTGGCCCGCCAGCTGGAAGACGCAATCTTGTCCATGCGCACAAATGAGCTAGACATTGGAACTTGGTTGATCAAAACCCAGGGCGATGCAGCGGCCGTGATGGCAATGGATGCCACTTTGCTGGCCCACCAAAAGCACTGGCTGGTGCGCGAAACCATTGGCCTGCTGCGCCGCACGTTCAGCCGATTGGATGTGTCGTCGCGCAGCCTGTTTGCTTTTGTAGAGCAGGGCTCGTGCTTTGCGGGCACATTTTTAGAGCTGGCTTTGGCTTGTGACCGGATTTATCACTTGGCCCTGCCAGACGATACCGCCGCTGCACCCAAGGTAGTGGTGGGTGAAGTCAATTTCAGCCTGTACCCGATGGTGACTGAGCAAACCCGTTTGCAGCGCCGCTTTTATGACGAAGCCCCCGCGCTGGCCGCTGTGCGTGCGCAACTGGGTGTGGCGCTAGATGCAGATGCCGCGTTTGCACTGGGCTTGGCTACTTCTAACCCTGACGACATCGACTGGGCTGACGAAGTACGTATTGCCATTGAAGAGCGTGTGGCTATGTCGCCCGATGCGCTGACGGGCATGGAAGCCAATTTAAGATTCAACGGCCCTGAGAATATGTTTACCCGAGTGTTTGGTCGCCTCACTGCGTGGCAAAACTGGATCTTCCAGCGGCCGAATGCCGTGGGCGAAAAAGGTGCGCTCAAGGTGTACGGCAAAGGCGAGAAAACCGCCTTCGACTGGAACCGTGTTTAACACTTAGTTTAAAGAACATAAGTTGTGCAGCACCATAGCGGTGGGGTGCTGCAACCGAATAACTTATCCACTTAGCATTTTGAATTCATGGAGATCACTATGTCGAGCGTTAATTACAGCGAAAAAATCCCCAACAACGTCAACCTAGGCGAAGACCGCACCTTGCAGCGCGCCTTAGAACAATGGCAGCCTAACTTTATTAACTGGTGGGACGACATTGGCCCCGAAGGCTCGAAAGACAGCGATGTCTACCTGCGCACTGCAGTTAGCGTAGACCCGGCAGGCTGGGCACAGTTTGGCCACGTCAAAATGCGCGACTACCGCTGGGGTATCTTTTTAAATCAAGGCGAGCAAGACCGCAAAATAAATTTTGGCGACCATAAAGGCGAGAAGGTCTGGCAAGACGTGCCTGGCGAGTACCGCGCTAACCTGCGCCGCATCATCGTTACGCAAGGCGACACCGAGCCAGCGTCGGTAGAGCAGCAGCGCCACCTAGGCCTGACGGCGCCCAGCATGTACGACCTGCGCAACCTGTACCAGATCAACGTGGAAGAAGGCCGCCACCTGTGGGCCATGGTCTACCTGCTGCACAAACACTTTGGCCGTGATGGCCGTGAAGAAGCCGACGCGCTGCTGGTGCGCCGCAGTGGTGACGAGAACAACCCACGCATCTTAGGAGCGTTTAACGAAGCCACGCCAGATTGGCTGAGCTTCTTTATGTTCACCTACTTTACCGACCGTGATGGCAAGTTTCAGCTGGCCGCGTTGGCCGAAAGCGCATTTGACCCGCTGGCCCGCACCACCAAGTTCATGCTCACCGAAGAGGCGCACCACATGTTTGTGGGCGAGAGCGGTATCTCCCGCGTCATTCAGCGCACCGCGCAGGTGATGAACGAGCTAAAAACCGACGACGTGGGCCAGCTTCGCGCCGCTGGCGTAATTGACCTGCCCACCGTGCAGCGCTACATCAACTTCCATTACAGCGTCACGATTGATTTGTTTGGCGCAGACGAGTCCAGCAACGCCGCCACCTTCTACAACACGGGTCTGAAAGGCCGCTATGAAGAAGGTAAGCGTGATGATGACCATTCGCTCAAAGGCCAAACCTACAAAGTGCTAGAAGAGCGCAATGGCGAGCTGGTAGACAAAGAAGTGCCGATGCTCAACGCACTGAACGAAGTGCTGCGCGACGACTACATCAAAGACTCTGTAGCTGGTGTAGAGCGCTGGAACAAGGTGCTGGCCAAAGCAGGTGTGGCCAACCGTCTGAGCGTGCCGCACAAGGCGTTTCACCGAAATATTGGCGCGCTGTCGGGCGTCAAAGTTTCCCCGGAAGGCCGCATTGTGTCAGACGCAGAATGGCTGGCTAACGAAGGCAATTGGCTACCTACGCGCGAAGATCGTGCCTACGTGGCTAGCTTGATGGGCCGTGTTGTGGAAGTGGGCAAATACGCCAACTGGATTGCGCCACCGGCCATTGGCATCAACCGTCAATTGCCGGATTTTGAGTACATTCGCTTCAATTAAAAGGTGTACAGCCACGCAAAGTAATCGGGCAAGTCTTGTACGGGATCAGGCCGGCGGTGTACTCAGCTACGCGGCTGTCCCCCGTGTCGGCCTAGGGCCGACAACTCCTCCTTGATGCCGCTACGCTGAGTACACCACCGGCCTGATTGATGGTAAGCGGTGGATATCCAACCGTCGTGCGCCTACTATGTTCGCTGCCTCGGTGATTGGGTTGATTGGCGCAGCGACATACAAGGAGCCCAAAGGGCGGGGGACAGTCGCGTAGCCAATCAACCCAAGTGCCGGGGCGTACAAAATTACAGACGTTCAATCTATAAAATCTCCGTCCATGAACACCACTATCGCCATCAAACAGCACCTGATTGACCCAGTCATTTGCATCCGCTGCAACACCTGCGAGTCGATTTGTCCAGTCAAAGCCATTACGCACGATGACCTGAACTACGTGGTCGATGCAGATATTTGCAACCTCTGCATGGCCTGCATTTCTCCGTGCCCCACGGGGTCGATAGACAACTGGCGCACCATGCCCAAGCTCAAGGCCTACACGCCCGCTGAGCAATTGACTTGGGAAGACTTGCCCGAAGAATGGTCAGAAGATCAGCTAGCGCAGGCGGGTGTGAGCAGTGCCGATGCCTCTGCGCCTGCCAACGCGGTAAGTAGCGCTGGCGCGCAGGCCAGTGGCGAAGTGGTGGTCACTTCATCTGCCTACGGCTCTACTACGCCGCCACCGTCTGCCGAGAAGGCAGTCACTAATTTGCATGGCCCTAAAAACCCCATCATCGCTACCGTGACAGGCAATGTGCGCGTCACCGCAGTGGGAAAAGACTACGACACCCACCATATCGTGCTGGACTTTGCAGGCCTGCCTTTCCCGGTGCTTGAGGGCCAGTCCATCGGTGTGGTGCCTCCGGGCCATGACGCTAACGGCAAGCCGCACCATGCACGCATGTACTCTATTGCTAGCCCCCGAAACGGTGAACGTCCAGGCTACAACAACTTGTCGCTCACTATCAAGCGCGTGCTAGAAGACCACCAAGGCCAACCCGTGCGCGGTGTGGCGTCTAACTTTATGTGTGACGTGAAGGTGGGCGACACCGTGCAGGTCATTGGCCCGTTTGGTAGCAGCTTTTTAATGCCCAACCTTGAGCAATCCAACTTACTGATGATCTGCACCGGTACCGGCAGCGCCCCCATGCGCGCCATGACCGAGTGGCGGCGCAGGCAGCGCCAGTTGGGTAAGACCGACGGCGGTAAGTTGATGCTGTTTTTTGGTGCCCGCACGCAGGAAGAGCTGCCGTATTTTGGCCCACTGCAAAGCCTGCCAAAAGACTTTATCGACACCAACTTTGCATTCTCACGCACACCAGGGCAGCCTAAGCGCTATGTGCAAGATGTGCTGCGCGAGCGCGCTAGCGACGTAGCTACGCTGCTGGCCGATGCCAACACCTATATTTATGTATGCGGCCTTAAAAGCATGGAAGAGGGTGTGGTTGCAGCGCTGCGCGACGTAGCCGTGCAAGCCGGAATCGACTGGGACACCTTGGGTGCGACGCTCAAAAAAGAAGGCCGCCTTCACTTAGAGACTTATTGAGCCAGTTCTGTGAAATATGAACCGTTCGCCCTGAGCTTGTCGAAGGGCTTCGACAAGCTCAGCCAGAACGGAAATTAAAACTTCACCAGGCCGGGTCAATATTGAGCGGAGAAGTTATTTACGCGCCATCAATAGCAAGCAGCCCATAGCTGCAAACAAGCTGCCCGATACGCGGTTGAACATGCGTGCACGACCTGCCTGACGCAGCCATGGTGCAATGCGTGCCGCAAACAAAGTGCAGACACTGAGCGTGGTGAATTCAAAAGCCACAAAAGTAAGCGCCAAAATAGCAAACTGCGGTGCCCATGCCTGCGATGCATCCACAAACTGCGGGAAAAACGCTGCAAAAAACAGCAAAGCTTTAGGGTTGCTGCCGCCCACCAACAAACCTTGCACATACAGCTTGCGCATCGACATGCCCGCAGACGCATCGCTCAGACTAGACGTTGCGGGCATATCAAAACTACTGACCGGGCTGCGGAAGGTTTTGATACCTAGATAAATCAAATACGCGCCGCCTACCAGTTTCAAAATCCAAAACGCCGTGTCAGATGCCGCCAGCACAGCGCCTAAACCCAGCGACGACAGCAAAATCATGCCCAGCGCAGCGGTGATGCTGCCGCTGGCCGATGCCATTGCCTTGGGCGCACCGTAGGCAATCGCATTGGTCATGCTCATCAGCATGGTAGGGCCGGGCGTGAGCACCAGCAGGGCGACGGCGGCAAGGTAGAGCAGGTAGGTAGATAAAGTCATAGTGGTTGCAGCATAAACTAAAACGCGATAGGCAAAAAAAAAGGAAGGCGAACCTTCCTTTTTTATGCTGATTGCGCAGCTTAGGCCATTTTGCAGCCCGCGCCGCTGTCGGCCAGCGCCTTGGCGGCTACGCCAATCACTTTGTTCTCTTTGTTAGCCACTTCGCGCACATAGATGTCTTGCACTGGGTTGTGTGACTTGCTCATGGTCCATTTGCCGCGTGGGCTGTCAATCGTTGCGCCTTCCATGGCGGCGTACAACGCAGCTTTGTTGGTCAAATCGCCTTTCACAGCGTTAGCGCCTTGCACCAGCAACAAGCCGGTGTCGTAGCCTTGCACGGCGTACACATCAGGCTGGGCCTTGTAGGCTTTAGCATAGGCTAAGCGGAATGCTTTGTTGCGCGCGGTGTCGAGCGAGTCGCTGTAGTGCATCGTGGTGATAATGCCGTCAGCTGCTGGCCCTGCAGCATCCAGCACGCCTTCGGTTAAGAAGCCAGAGCCGTACAATGGGATTTTGCCCTTCAGGCCTGCAGCGGCGTAGTCTTTAATAAACTTGGCGGCACCGCCGCCTGCAAAGAAGCAGGCCACAGCGTCAGGCTTGAGCGCTGCAATTTCGGTCAGCAGGGCTTGAAACTCCACGTTAGGAAATGGCAGGCCAAGCTCTTTAATGATCGTACCGCCCGCAGCCGTGTAGCCTTCTTTAAAGCCTTCAAAAGCCTCGTCGCCCGCAGCGTATTTCCAAGTAATCCAAACAGTCTTTTTATGGCCTTTGTCCATCATCACTTTGCCTAGGGCGCGGGTGGGCTGGCTGTTGCTAAAGCTGGTGCGAAACACGTTAGGGGCGCACAGCGCCCGGGTTGCGGCATGCACGCCAGCGTTAGGAATCAAACTCAACACGCCTGATTCGCGCGCAACTTTTTGGATTCCCATTTGCACACCGCTGTGCACGGTGCCTACCAGCACATCGACCTTGTCGCGTTGCACTAGCTTGGTGGCGTTTTCTACGCCTTTAGATGGCTCGGATTCGTCGTCTACTTTAAAAAAGTCGACTTCACGGCCACCCAGCTTGCCGCCTTGCTCGGCCAGCGCCATGCGAAAGCCGTTTTCAATAGCCACGCCCAATTGTGCAAAAGTGCCGGTGTATGGGAGCATCAGGCCTACGCGCACTTTGGCGCTTTGTGCACCTGCCAATGAAGGCAGCAGCAGGCCAGTAGATGCTGCGCCCACTAGGGCTGCAGTGCGGGATAAAACAAGGCGACGGGTGGTCATAGCGAATATCTCCAAAATATTAATTTAAGCTTCAAGTAATTTACTGTAAACACCCAATCATTACATCAGCGCTAACCCGGTAATTAGGGCGATTTATACGGGTTTGATGATCGAGTTAGGAATCAAGTCGTTGTCAAAAATCGCTGAACGCGATTGGAATAGCCATGCACCATCACTTTGTACAATGCGGTCGATATAGCGGCCTGTACTCAAAATTTGCGGCATATTGTCGCGCTGTGTGCGAATGACGATATAGCTTGATTCAGCATGCACTACGCCGTGGTCGTCCACGCTCACAACAGGTGCACCGCACACATGGCGCTGGTAATACGGCTCGTGGTAGATGGTGTGCGCTACGGCATACACCCTGTCGCGTAGCATGGCTTGGCTAGTTAAATGCATCACGCCCAGCGGCAGGGCTGCATCAAAATTCTCGCGCGACTGCAGCAGATATTGCCCATCGGTGGTGAACAAGTCAGGCCAATTTGATAAGTCATTACTGTCCAAAATTTGCCCGTAGTGTTGCTGCAAAGTGGTGATGGCTTGGTAAGTTGCAAAATCCATAAATGATCTGATTACTATAAATATGATAGCTATACATGTAATAAATGCATGGACTACAAGGCTATTTTGTGGGTAAAAGCACTTAAACGCTCATGCGGTCACGCCAGTATTGGTACATGCCGCGAATCAAGGTTTCTGTGACGTTATGGTCGGTGTTGTGCACACCTGTGCCGTCTTGCTCGTTGATGGTACGCGCTTGTGGGTTGGCGGCAAAAGCTTGCTGCACAAACTCAATGACCTCACCATCGTCGGCTGACACAAAGCCTGCAGGGCCAAACAGGTTGGCTTGGCGCAGGCGGCGCTGGGTCATCTCCTCAGAATCGTTTTCAAAGCCAAAATGTGTCCATACAAAATCAAACACACCAGGTTCGACGGGCTGAATGTGCCGCGTGGACAGTGAGTTAACTTGCTGCTGAATGATGAGGCTAGGAAACAGCGTCATCATGACTACAGTAGGGCCCGCGCCGCAGGTGCTTGCTGGATTCCACCAACTTTCTGGCACGATATCTAGCAGCGATTTATCGTTTAGCTGCATGCCCTCTTTAAAGCTGGTCACGCCCTGCGTTACCGCGCCCGCAACGCCCTCGTTGCGCCGCGATATCATGCACGCATGGCGGTGTTTAGCATCCATCACCATCTGGCTTTTTTGGTCAGCGCGCCACAGGCCAAAGGTAACAAACCATGTGTGCAGCAGGCCAGGGTGGTAAGGGTCTTTGATGTTCTCCTGCATCAGCTTCCAGTTGGCCGGAATGCGCTGGCGGTTGATACCCAAAAGTTTCAGTGGCTTGTGGAACACGCGGTCAAAATAGTGCAATACCTCGGGGCCAAGGAAGTCTTCAAAACTCTCCACGTTGTGGTCAAAGCTGGCAAACACCACGCCGCCACGCCGCGCTACTTTGAGCTTAGTCAAACCGTGGTCGCACAGGTTGAAATCGGCATCCATGCCGCCTTGGCGGGTTTTGCTGCCGTCCTCATTCACACCCTCCACGCCGTTGCGAAAAGTCAGGCCTACCAAATCGCCATTGAGCTTATAAGTCCACTGGTGGTAGGGGCACACAAAACTGCGTGCGTTGCCGGTGCGTTCACGTAAAAACTGCACGCCACGGTGTGCGCAGCGGTTTTCTACCACGTGAATTTGATCGGGCTGGCCGGGCCTGCCGCGCTCGCGCACCATCACCACACTGCGCTCGCCAATTTGGGTGCGCTTATAGTCGCCCGCCTTGGGGATTTCGCACTCCAGGCCCACGTAGCACCAATGGTCTTTGTAGAACAGCTGTTCCATTTCGCGTGCGTACAGCTGCGCGTCGGTATATATCCAGCCGGGCGCACGGCTGGTGGGGGCATCACCCCACTGGGGGGCTTTGTCGGTTGGGGCCAGATGGATAGGTATGGTGGCGTTCATAGTGTGCAGTGTCACCCAAGGTTCTATGTTGCAAGTCAAGCAGTTTGCCAAGCAAATGGGGTAAAGCAGTATTATTCACCACATGAATGACAACATATCGCCAATTGGCGGCATCATCGCACCATGAAAGTCGCCTCCAACGCTACGCTTGCCAGCCTGGACATGAACTTGCTGCGCGTGCTAGACACGCTGATGCAAGAGCGCAAGGTCGCGCCCACTGCCGTGCCCTAGGCTTGTCGCAGCCTGCAGTCAGCAACGCACTGTCCCGGCTGCGCCAAGCGCTGGCCAAAGGCAAGTTCACCCTGGCCAAATTTTTAAGCGCCGAGCATGTGGCCATTAACGCTGAAGGCACCGGCCACGCCAAGGCCAATACCAAGCTGCAAACTTTAGACAAAGTAGCAATACCAAAGCGTAGTGTCACTGCTCGGCGCAAGGTGGCCGTATTGGCTAGGGCAGGCCTTTTCAAAGTCGCCTTTGTGACGCTTCCTTGCAGAACCCTGAACGCTTACGAATTGCACGGCATTCTCAAGGGTAAACCCCGGGCGGTGGGGTAGGGCGTGGTTTCTAAAATCTAACTTGACTAAAACAAGTCCTCAATGCTTGCCAATCCGCTTGCAGACGAGTTGTTCAACCGGGTCTCGTACCTGAGCCCATTCGGAGATACATCACATGGATCGTCGTTCCCTTATTAAAAACGCTGGCATTGCTGGCGTGCTGGCAGCCGGCGCTGCCCCAGCCGTACATGCACAAGCTGCAGTGCGTTGGCGTCTGTCGTCAAGCTTTCCCAAAGCGCTTGACACCATCTACGGCGCAGCAGAAATTTTTGCTAAACAAGTTAAAGCCATGTCTGGCGGCAAGTTTGAAATCTCTGTGCACGCTGGTGGCGAGATTACCCCACCGTTTGGCGTGGTAGATGCTGTGCAGCAAGGTTCTGTAGAAATGGCACACACCGCGCCTTATTATTTCTTTGGTAAAAACGAAGCGTTTGCACTGGGCTGCGCTATTCCGTTTGGCCTGAATAGCCGCCAAATGTCTGCTTGGATGTACGAAGGCAATGGCTTAAAGCTGATGCGTGAGTTCTACGCCAAGTACGGCATGATCAGTTTTCCAGGCGGTAACACTGGTGCCCAAATGGGTGGTTGGTATCGTAAAGAGATCAAAACTGTGGCCGACATTAAAGGTCTGAAAATGCGTATCGGCGGCTTCGCTGGTAAAGTGTTTGAGCGCATGGGCGGCGTGCCACAAAACATTCCTGGCGGCGAGATTTACTCAGCCCTGGAAAAAGGCACCATCGACGCAGCTGAGTGGGTAGGCCCCTACGATGACCAGAAGCTGGGCTTTAACAAAGTGGCTCCGTTTTACTACTACCCAGGCTGGTGGGAGGGCGGCCCACAGCTGGACTTCTTCATCAACCAAAAAGCCTACGACACACTGAGCCCTGAGTACAAAGCCATTGTTGAATCTGCAGCATCTCATGCCCACGTCGAGATGCAAGCGCGCTATGATGCACGCAACCCAACCGCTCTTAAGCAGTTGGTAGGCTCTGGCACCAAGCTGCGTCCATTCTCCAATGATGTGATGGCGCTTGCTTTTAAAGAATCTATGGCTTTGTATGAAGAGCTGAACACCAAGAACGAAGACTGGAAGAAGATTTACTCTGACTACAGCAAGTTCCGCGCTGATTCCAACCTGTGGTTCCGCTTTACCGAAGCCAAGTTTGACAGCTTCATGCAAGCGCAAAAACTGTAATTGCGCTTTTGCAGCTCTGAAAGCCACCTTCGGGTGGCTTTTTTTTGCCCAGCTCTTCGCCCTGTCAATTTCTAATGAATTGCGATATTTCATCAAACTTATAAATTTCATAATAAGAAAACAAAAAGCACTATTTGAAATTTAATTTAATTGTGGAATAATAGAGGCTCTTACCTAAACACCATAAGCGCGCGGTATCCTGCGTGCTTGAGACAACCCTAGCAGCCTCACAGGAGACCCCGCATGTCTGCAGTTCCAAATAATATTTTTGGCTCATCGGCCAACGACACCGACACCCAAGAAACCCGCGAATGGATGGACGCACTGTCCGCCGTGATCAGCGCCGAAGGCCCTGACCGTGCGCACTTTTTGCTAGAGCAACTGCTAGAGCACGCGCGCCAAAGCAGCATTGACATGCCGTTTTCTGCCAACACGGCTTACGTCAACACGCTAGAGCCCGCCGAAGAAAAGCACTGCCCAGGCAACCTAGAGATTGAAGAGCGCCTGCGCGCCTACATGCGCTGGAACGCGATGGCGATGGTGGTGAAGGCTAACCGCCACAACCCAGCCGATGGCGGCGATTTGGGTGGCCATATCGGTTCGTTTGCATCACTGGCCAGCATGTTTGGCGCAGGCTTTAACCATTTTTGGCATGCTGAGAATGAAAACCATGGCGGCGACTGCATCTACATTCAAGGCCACGTGTCCCCTGGTGTGTACGCGCGCGCCTATCTAGAAGGCCGCTTAACTGAAGAGCAGCTTCTGCATTTTCGCCAAGAGGTGGATGGCAAAGGTTTGTCCAGCTACCCACACCCTAAGCTGATGCCAGAGTTTTGGCAGTTCCCTACGGTATCGATGGGCCTGGGGCCACTCATGGCGATTTACCAAGCGCGCTTTTTAAAATACCTGCATGCACGCGGCATTGCCAACACCGAAAACCGCAAGGTATGGGTGTTTTGTGGCGACGGCGAGATGGACGAAGTCGAATCATTAGGGGCAATTGGCCTAGCTGCACGTGAAAATTTAGACAACCTGATTTTTGTCATCAACTGCAACCTGCAGCGCCTGGACGGCCCGGTGCGCGGCAACGGCAAAATTGTGCAAGAGCTAGAAGGCGAGTTTCGCGGGAGCGGCTGGAACGTCATCAAGCTGTTGTGGGGCAGCGGCTGGGACGCGCTGCTGGCGCGCGACAAAGACGGCGCGTTAAAAAAGCTGATGATGGACACCGTAGACGGTGACTACCAAGCCTTTAAAGCCAACGACGGCGCGTATGTACGCAAACATTTCTTTGGCCGTGACCCACGCACGCTAGAGATGGTGGCGCACATGAGCGATGATGAGATTTGGAACCTAAAGCGCGGTGGCCACGATTCACAAAAAGTCTATGCAGCGTTTGACAAAGCCGTCAATCACGCAGGCCAGCCCACTGTGTTGCTGATCAAAACCGTTAAAGGCTTTGGCATGGGCAAAATTGGTGAAGGTAAAAACACCGTTCACCAAACCAAAAAGCTCAGCGACGAAGACATCAAGGCCTTCCGCGACCGCTTTAACATCCCCATCCCTGATAGCCAAATCGCCGAGCTGCCGTTTTATAAGCCAGCCGACGATACGCCAGAGATGAAGTACCTGCACGAGCGCCGCAAAGCGCTGGGTGGCTATCTGCCGCACCGCCGTGTAAAAGCTGACGAGAGCTTTACTGTGCCGTCGCTAGACGTGTTTAAGTCAGTCATGGAGCCGACAGCCGAAGGCCGCGAGATCAGTACCACGCAGGCCTACGTGCGCTTTTTAACGCAGCTGCTGCGTGACCAAGCCCTAGGCCCGCGCGTGGTGCCCATCTTGGTAGACGAGGCGCGCACTTTTGGTATGGAGGGTTTGTTCCGCCAAGTCGGCATCTACAACCCTGCAGGCCAGCAGTACACCCCGGTGGACAAAGAGCAGGTGATGTACTACAAAGAAGACAAAGCCGGCCAGATTTTACAAGAGGGTATTAACGAAGCTGGCGGCATGAGCAGCTGGATTGCAGCGGCCACGTCGTATTCCACTAGCAACCGCATCATGGTGCCGTTTTATGTGTACTACTCGATGTTTGGTTTTCAGCGTATTGGCGACCTGGCCTGGGCTGCGGGTGATATGCAGGCGCGTGGCTTTTTGCTGGGCGGCACATCAGGGCGCACTACGTTAAACGGCGAAGGCTTGCAGCACGAAGACGGCCACAGCCACATTATGGCCAACACGATACCTAACTGCGTGAGCTACGACCCCACGTTTGCGCACGAGGTGGGCATCATCTTGCACCACGGCTTAAAGCGCATGGTGGAGAAGCAAGACAACGTGTACTACTACATCACACTGCTCAATGAAAACTACCCGATGCCAGGGCTAAAGCCTGGCACCGAAGAGCAAATCATCAAAGGCATGTACTTGCTGCAAGACGCGGCTAAAAAAGAGCATACGGTTAACTTGCTAGGCTCGGGCACCATCTTGCGCGAGTCGCAGTTTGCTAAAGAGCTGCTGGAGAAAGACTGGGGCATTGGCGCCAACGTGTGGAGCTGCCCCAGCTTTAACGAGTTGACCCGCGACGGCCAAGACGCTGACCGCTACAACCTGCTACACCCTGAGGCCAAGCCGCGCGTGAGCTTTGTTGAGTCGCAACTTGCCACCACCACCGGCCCTGTGATTGCGTCTACCGACTACATGAAAGCCTATGCTGAGCAGATTCGCCCTTATGTGGGTAAAAATCGCAACTACAAAGTGCTGGGCACCGATGGCTTTGGCCGTTCAGATTTTCGCAGCAAGCTGCGCGAGCATTTTGAGGTCAACCGCCACTACATCGTCGTTGCGTCGCTCAAAGCGCTGGCTGAAGACGGCAAGCTGCCCCTTACCAAAGTGACTGAAGCAATTAAAAAGTATGGCATCAAGGTGGATAAAGTTAATCCACTGAATGCGTAGGAGACACATATGGCACTAGTAGAAGTTCAAGTCCCCGACATTGGCGACTTTGATGAAGTCACCGTCATTGAGCTGATGGTGAAAGTGGGCGACACGGTGAAAGCTGAGCAATCGCTGATCACGGTCGAGTCTGACAAAGCGTCGATGGAGATTCCGTCAAGTACGGCAGGCTTGGTGAAAGAGCTGCGCACCAAAATTGGTGACAAGGTTAAGCAAGGCTCGGTGGTGTTGATGCTAGAGGCTGTTAACACCTCCGTTCGGGCTGAGCCGCCTGTCCTGAGCTCAGTCGAAGGGGTCGAAGCCCTAGTGAGCAGTTCGACCCTTCGTCAAGCTCAGAACGGGCCAAGCTCAGTGCAAACGGGCAATTTAGTATCAAAACCTGCTGTAGTCCAAGTATCTACGGCTCAGCCAGCTATAAATTTTGTAGCGGGCAAGATCGACATTAAAGTCCCCGATATTGGCGATTTTAAAGACGTAGCCGTCATCGAGCTGATGGTCAAAGTAGGTGACACCGTCAAAGTAGAGCAAAGCCTGATGACGGTGGAGAGCGATAAAGCGTCGATGGAAATCCCGTCCAGCCACGCAGGTGTGGTGAGTGAAATCAAGGTCAAGCTAGGCGACACCGTTAACATTGGCGACGTGATTGTAGTGGTGGAAGGTGTGGGGGCGGTCGCAGTTGCAGTTGCCGCTAGACCTGTACCTGCTGCCACAGCCACAGCTACTGCAGGTGCAAATACCGCTCGCCCTGAGCCTGTCGAAGGGCTCACGAAGGCTTTGCCTTCTCCAGTAGCTCAGGACAGGTCAAGCCTTGCCCCAACGGATATTGCGGCCCATAACCCCAACATCGCCCCCACAGGCGCGCTGCCCCATGCATCCCCGTCAGTGCGCAAGTTTGCACGCGAGCTGGGCGTGCCGCTGGGTGAAGTCAAAGGCTCAGGCCACAAAGGCCGCATTACCGAGGACGATATCAAAGGCTTTACCAAGTCTGTGATGAGTGGCGCTACGCAAACCGCTGTAGCAGCCGCAGCAGCCAAGGCCAGTGGCAGCAACGACGGTGCAGGCCTAGGCCTCATCCCGTGGCCCAAAGTTGACTTCGCCAAGTTTGGCGCAGTTGAGCGCAAAGACATGTCGCGCATCAAAAAGATCAGCGGCGCTAACCTGCATCGCAACTGGGTGATGATCCCCCACGTCACTAACCATGACGACGCTGACATCACCGAGCTAGAAGCCTTTCGCCTGCAAATGAACAAAGAAAACGAGAAGAGTGGCCTGAAAATCACCATGCTGGCTTTCTTGATCAAAGCCTCGGTGGCAGCATTAAAGAAGTTCCCAGATTTCAACAGCTCGCTGGACGGCGATCAGTTGGTCTACAAACAATATTTCAACATCGGCTTTGCAGCGGACACCCCTAACGGCTTGGTGGTACCCGTCATCAAAGACGCTGATAAAAAAGGCGTGCTGCAAATCAGCAAAGAGATGGGCGAGCTGGCAGCCAAAGCGCGTGAAGGCAAGCTAGACCCCGCCGACATGCAAGGCGCCTGCTTCACCATATCGTCACTAGGTGGCATTGGTGGCCGCTATTTCACCCCCATCATCAATGCCCCTGAGGTGGCCATACTTGGCGTATGCAAGAGCAATATGGAGCCCGTGTGGGACGGCGAAAAGTTTGTGCCCCGCCTAATGCTGCCCCTGAGCTTAAGCTGGGACCACCGCGTTATCGACGGCGCATCGGCCGCACGCTTTAACGCCTATTTAGGCCAAATCCTTGGCGACTTTCGCCGTGTGATGCTGTAAGGACTCTAAATGACCACAGTTGTTGTAGTAAAAAAAGCAGGCCAGGTAGCTGTAGGCACCGACTCGTTAGTGACTTTTGGCGACACGCGTTTGCCGCACCGCTTTGAGGCCAATGAAAAAGTGTTCAAGGTAGACGCAGTAGGTGGCCAAAGCTTTGTGGCCACCGCAGGCACGGTGGCGCACTTTCCAGCGCTGCGTAAGGCGCTGGCAGCTTTGCCCAAGGGCGAGCTTAAGCTGCACAGCAAAGACGAGGTGTACGACACCTTTCTCAAGCTGCACCCCATCTTGAAAGACACCTTCTTTTTGCAGACCAAAGAAGAAGACGCCGACCCATATGAGTCCATGCAGTTCAGCGTGCTGGTGGCCAACAGTGCAGGCATATTTGGCCTTTACAGCTACCGCGAAGTGTTTGAGTTCAAAGAGTTTTGGGGCATTGGCTCGGGCCGTGGCTTTGCACTGGGTGCCATGAACGCCACCTTTGCCAAAGCCAAAACCGCGCGCGAAGTGGCCATGGCGGGTGTGGCGGCCGGTTGCGAGTTTGACAAAAACTCTGCTGGCCCGATCAACGTGTTTACGATGAAGCTTAGGAAGTAAAGAAAACTCAATAGTGCCAGGCCACAAAAATTAAATGGGGTCAGATCACTATTTCGCAGCGAGGACTTTTGAGTACTCACTTGCTCAGAGCGAAATTGTGCTCTGACCCCTTTTAATTTCGCAGCGCAAAGCGCTGCTAGGAGATAAAACAATGGCAGCGATAGAAATAAAAGTCCCTGATATCGGCGATTTCGACGAAGTCACCGTCATCGAGCTGATGGTCAAACCCGGCGACACCATCAAAGCCGACCAGTCCCTCATCACCGTAGAGAGCGACAAAGCCTCAATGGAAATTCCGTCGTCTGCTGCAGGCGTGGTCAAAGAGTTGCACATCAAAATTGGCGACAAAGTCAAGCAAGGCTCGGTGGTGTTGATGCTAGAGGCTGCTACCACTTCCGTTCGGGCTGAGCCGCCTGTTCTGAGCTCAGTCGAAGGGGTCGAAGCCATCGCAGCCCCTGCGCAGGCCCCGGCTGCACCAAGCGCCTCTAAAGCACCTGTTTCACCATCAAATCAGCCTGTAGTCCAAGTATTTACTGCTCAACCAGCTATAACTTTTGTAGCATCTAGCTATACCGGAAAAACAGATTTAGACTGCGATTTACTTGTCCTAGGCGCAGGCCCCGGCGGCTACAGCGCAGCATTCCGCGCTGCAGACCTGGGCCTCAAAGTCATCATCGTTGAACGCTACGCCACCCTAGGCGGCGTGTGCCTCAACGTCGGTTGCATCCCGTCTAAAGCGCTGCTGCATGTTGCGGCCGTGATGGACGAAGTGAGCCACATGGCCGACCTGGGCGTAGACTTTGGCAAACCCGTCGTCAACATCGACAAACTGCGTGGCCATAAAGATAAAGTCATCGGCAAGCTCACCGGCGGCCTGGCCGCCATGGCCAAAATGCGCAAGGTAACCACAGTGCGCGGCTACGGCGCCTTCCTCAGCGCCAACCACGTAGAAGTAGAAGAAACCTCTGGCGCAGCACAAGAGAAAACCGGCAACAAAAAAGTCATCCAGTTTAAAAACTGCATCATCGCCGCAGGCAGCCAAGCCGTGCGCCTGCCCTTCATGCAGAAGGATGGGCTGGAGAAGGACCCACGCGTAGTGGACAGCACCGGCGCGCTGGAGCTGAAAGAGGTGCCCAAACGCATGCTGATTTTGGGCGGCGGCATCATCGGCCTGGAGATGGGCACGGTGTACAGCACCTTGGGCGCGCGCCTGGACGTGGTCGAAATGCTGGACGGCCTAATGCAAGGCGCAGACCGCGACCTGGTCAAAATCTGGCAAAAGATGAATGCCAAGCGCTTTGACAACATCATGCTCAATACCAAAACGGTAG
>JAYTPK010000103.1:0-4821 GCA_043747295.1 Polaromonas sp.
CCCAGCACGATGATGAGCACCGAGCCTGGCTGCATGCGAAACATCCACCACGAGCCCAGGCCCACCAGCAGGTAGTCTGCGTAGCGGCTGATCAGCAGGCGGTGCAGGTAGCGCCAGGTGGCCTCGGGGCTGGCTTGCACCGCAGCACTCTGCGCGCGGTGCACAGCATACAAGCCCACATACACCAGGCTGTTGACCCACCAGCAGGCCAATGCCACGCCCAGCGCCCCGCTGTGCGGCCCCGAGCGAAACTGCCACCACACCACCGCTGTGGCCAAGCTGATAACGATGGGGCTGACCAGCACGCCGCGCAGCAAAGTGGCTACGACTTCGGCGCGCAGGCGCGGGTTGTCGATCAGGCTGGGGGCAGTGGCCACGGTTGGCAAAGGAATGCGTGGACGAGGACTACAGCATCCAGCTTTGTGACTTGACAATGGCCTCTGCTCGGCTGCTGGCCCCCATCAAGGTGTACAGCGCATGCAAATGGGTTTTAACGGTACCCAGGCCAATCCCCATGTGGGCGGCAATCACTTTGCTGGGCTTGCCTTGGTGCAACAGCTTCAAAATGTCGCGCTGGCGGCCAGTGAGCATGGCGCTGCCGCCGGGCTCTGGTGGGGCGGTGAGGTCGCTGTGGGCAAACAGGGCCATCGGGCGCGAGGCGGTGGCCGCGGCCCCATGGTGCGCATGCGGGCGTGGCTGTTCTAGCGCCAGGCGCAGACAGCTTAAAAACTCTTGCGAACCAGCGGCTTTATTGACCACGGCACACACGCCAGTAGCGCTCAGCCGCTCCAGCAGGCTGGGGTCTTCCAGGGCGGTGCACACCAGCACAGGGCTGCCAGCAGCGCGGCGGGTGATCTCTGCCACGCTGTCGGCCCCGCGCATACCGGGCATGCGCAGGTCCAGCACCACCGCGTCGTAGCCGCTGGCTTTGGCACGGGTGCTGATGGTGGTAATGACACTGGCATAGTCCTGCGCAAAATGGCAAACCGAGCCAGGCCACTCGGTCTGCACCATCAGGGCAATGCCCTCGCGCATCATGGCGTGGTCATCGGCCACCAAAATTTGCTTCGTCATTACAGTGTCCTTTCCTGATATTTGTTGTAATTATTGTTAAAACGTATACACCAAGGTTTTTGCAAGTACTCATAATTTACTATTTGTGTCTGATATTAGGTACGCAGACTTTAATAATCAAGGTGAAATTAGTCACTTAGCTGCCACATGATGTAACCTCTAGCTATGGTCAGACCTCACTTACAACTTCACGAACCGCGCATGCCCGTCCCGCTGCGCCCTGCCGCCACGGTACTGCTTTTGCGCGATACAGCACGCGGCATAGAGGTGCTGATGACGCGCCGCTCCACGACGGCCAGCTTTGCACCGGGGGCCTATGTGTTTCCGGGTGGAGGCATTGACGATTTAGACCGTCAGCACGCGTTAGCCAGCTTAAATACTACGGGAGAGGCTACGCAATTAGTAGCACGGCGCGGCACACAAAGCGATCTGCACTGCACCGAGGCACTGGCGGCAATACGCGAGAGCTTCGAAGAGCTGGGCATCTTGCTGGCCCGCAAACCTGACGGTGCCTGGTGCAACCAGGCTGAGGTCGATGCGCTGGGCCGCAGCGCCCCTTTCTACGCCCAAATGCAGGCGCGCGCTTACACTTTGGCCGCCGATTCGGTGTATGTGCTGGCCCATTGGATCACCGACCGCGACCTGACCCGCCGTTTTGATGTGCCATTTTTAGTGGCGCGCATGCCCGAGGGCCAAAGCCCTGTGGCCGATGAGACCGAGCAGTTTGCACCCGAGTGGATACGCCCGGCCGATGCGCTGGCGCGCCATGCCGCGAACGATTTTTTCATCATCTTCCCCACCATCCGGACGCTGGAGCGCCTGCAAGCTTTTGACACGGTAGATGCCGTGCTGCAAGAGTGCGCCAGCGAGCAGCCGCTGTGGACCAGCTGCCCGCGCGCGGGCTTGCTAGGCGGCAAAGAGGTGCGCTTTATGGAGCATGAGAGCGCCTTTGGCGAGCTGGCCATGGTCTGCCCGGATGGGCACATCGTGCACCCGCTAGACTGGCAGCACGCGCAGCCGGTGCCGCTGCTACAGCATGTGATGCGCCTGACAGCCCCGAACCCCGGCATGATGACCGGGCCAGGCACCAACACCTACATCATCGGCACGACCGATACCGGCTACATCGTGGTGGATCCGGGCCCCAACGACAAAGGCCATATTCAGCGCATTTTGCAGGCTACGCAAGGCGATATCAACGCCATTGTGTGCACCCATTCCCATGCCGACCATTCCCCCGCAGCGCAGCCCCTGCAAGCGGCGGTGGTGGAGGCCAGCAACACCGTGCCCGGTGATTTGATGGGCGAGTATGCGCGCCATATTTGCCCTATTTTGGGCATCCCCAGTGCGCCGACGGCCCGTGATTCAGCGTTTTTTGACCCCGATATTGCGCTACAAAATAATGAGCTTCTCTCACCATACTTTAGAGGGCTAAAGGGGAAAAAATCTTGGAAAGTCACGCTCGAAGTGGTCCACACACCGGGCCATGCGGCCAACCACCTGTGCCTGGTGCTGCAAGAAGACGGCCTGCTGATCAGCGGTGACCACATCCTGAACGGCAGCACCACCGTGATCGACCCGCCCGATGGCGACATGAGCGCCTACCTCGACTCGCTGGACACCCTGGCGCAGGCCTGCGATACCCACCACATCGACTTCATCCTGCCCGCCCACGGCTATGTGCTGACCCAGTGCCAGGGCACAGACCACACGGGTGGGGCCAAGCGCGCGATCCTCGCGCTCAAAGCGCACCGTTTAAAGCGCGAAGCCAAGGTGATAGCCGCCATGCGCGCCAAGCCTGGCGCGACGGTACAAGAGCTGGTGCCACTGGCGTATGACGATGTGCCCGAGAAGCTGTGGCCAGTGGCTGCACGCTCGCTGTCGGCGCACAAAAACCGGATTGAGGCCATGGGCTTGTTGCAGTAGTTGCGCCTGACTGGTCTGGGCTTTTCTTGTACGGTGCTGGTCGGCGGTGTACTCAGCTCCGCGGCTGTCCCCCGTTGCGGCCTAGGGCCGTTGCCTCCTCCTTGGTGCCGCTGCGCTGAGTACACCACCGGCCAGCTTTTACGATCGTGGTGGGCGATCCACCGCTTTGGCCCCAAACCATACCTGTCCGCAGCTCTGGCGCTGGGTGTGGACGGCGTAGCGGCATCAAGGAGGAGCCCGAAGGGCGGGGCGGGGCGCACAGCCGCGTAGCCGCTTAAGCCGCATCGCGGTGCTTCTCTGGCCCGGCTTGAAGATGTCCGCTAGCACTTGGTCACGTTGCCTTTTGTTGTGAAGATGCCGCTCCACCTTGGTCACGTTGCGTCGATGGAGGAATTTGCTTTCGCGAAAAATCCTGCGAACGCTGGAGTCTGGGAGCGCGCTGGCCGCAGTACTTTTCCTGCCCCCTCTCCCGCATGGCGGGAGAGGGCTGGGGTGAGGGTGTCCCCCATTACCAACTCATCAGGCGCTACGCTGGTTTGCACTGCGGCAAGCTGATCACTCTCTTTATAGTAGCACTCCATCTAATTTCATTTCTAGATCATAAATGAAGTAATTAGCGAACTCATAATCCAATCCCAAGAGACAATAGTGCGCACGGTCTCGGAGTTACCCTCCAATGTCCTGAGTCCCAGAATGAGCTGATCCTCCAGCGCGTCCAAGCTGGCGAAGGCCCGGTTATGAAAGAACTTCTCGCGCAGCTCATCCCATACATGCTCCATCGGATTGAGTTCGGGTGCATACGGCGGCTGCCTGAGCAGGTAGATGTTGTCTGGCGCTTTGAGCGCCCTGCTGCGGTGCCAGATCGCCCCGTCTATCACCATCACAATGCGCTCATCAGGGTGGCGTTTGGATACCTCATTGAGAAACAACTGCATGCAGTGGGTATTGACGTGGGGCAGGATCAAGCTGTCCAGCTCTCCGGTACAGGCATCTACCGCGCCAAAGGCGTAGACGTAATCATGGGTCAGCATGGCCTGGCACAGCGGGCGCATGGGATAGGGTGCCCAGCATCTGCGTATGTCCGAGATGCGTCCAAAACGCGCCTCATCCTGGAACATCAGCTTGATACTTTGGCCGCCCGCCCAGTCTTGGATGATTTCGCTGAGCGTTTCGGGGAGTTTTTTTTCCACGCCTCTTGCGCCTCAGGATCACTTTGTGGGTGGCGCTTGTCGGGCACCAGCTTTCTCCAGTTATGGCGATGCAGCAGGGCGTAGACCGAGGACAGGGAGACCGCGCGGCCTACGCGTTTGTCTAGCGCCAGCTTGATGTCGCCAACTACCAAAACGCCACCGATTTTGGCCTGCTCGATAAAGGGGGTCAAAACCTCGCTCTCTTGCTCAACGCTCAAGTTCTCGCGCTTACGTCCGCCGGGTCTGGGTGCATCGGAAGCACCCACCATACGCCCGGATATGAATCGACAGCGCAACTGGCAAGCCCAGCCTTTGGATACACCAATGGCATCAGCCGTCTCCTGCAGGCTCAGGCCGTACACAAGGGGCAGGAGCACGGCCTGGGCTTGCTGTAGCTCCTCTAGCGTTGTGGCTTGGGTGAGTGCTATTTGCGCAACTTCAATCGCTTCTTCATCCCCTGTAAATGGTCGTGCCATGGTTTGCTCCATCAACTATGATTGAGCTTATTATTGCATTAATGTTGCGCAAATGAAATTACACAATGGTCTAACTGTGCATAGCTGAGTTTCAAGAACAAATACCTCTAAAGGAGATGGAAAAAACCAATATCCCGTTTATCGTTACTCACTAA
>JAYTPK010000104.1:0-17811 GCA_043747295.1 Polaromonas sp.
TGGCTTGACCCTGGAAAAAGTGACTTTGGCCGACCTCGGTTCTGCCAAGCGCATCGAAGTGGGCAAAGAAAACACCATCATCATCGACGGTGCAGGTGCTGCTGCTGACATCGAAGCCCGCGTCAAACAAGTGCGCGTGCAAATCGAAGAAGCCACCAGCGACTACGATCGCGAAAAACTGCAAGAGCGCGTGGCCAAGTTGGCTGGCGGTGTTGCCGTCATCAAGGTTGGCGCTGCCACCGAAGTCGAAATGAAAGAAAAGAAAGCCCGCGTAGAAGACGCATTGCACGCTACCCGCGCTGCCGTGGAAGAAGGCATTGTGGCTGGCGGCGGCGTAGCATTCTTGCGCGCTAAGCAAGCTGTAGGCGCATTGAAAGGCGACAACGCTGACCAGGACGCCGGCATCAAGCTGGTGATGAAAGCCATCGAAGCCCCACTGCGCGAGATCGTGTTCAACGGCGGCGGCGAAGCCTCTGTAGTGGTCAACGCTGTATTGAACGGCAAAGGCAACTACGGCTACAACGCAGCCAACGAAACCTACGGCGACATGATCGAAATGGGCATCTTGGACCCCACAAAGGTAACCCGCACCGCACTGCAAAACGCAGCGTCGGTCGCATCACTGATGTTGACCACCGAGTGCATGATTTCTGAGTCACCAAAAGACGACGCACCCTCAATGGGCGGCGGCGACATGGGTGGAATGGGCGGCATGGGCGGCATGGGGATGTAATCCTCTTGTCCCGTTCGCACTAAGACAAGTCGAAGTGCAAACTACAAACCCCTGCAAGGCGTGAGCTTTGCAGGGTTTTTTTATATCCAAACGTCATTAAAGGCTTTTTTTTTCTTGCGATTTAAAGATCCAAACGATGCCGCCATAACGGCTAACAACATCATAAAGAAGAATATTTTCCATGGCGAAGATTCTTCAACTGTAAGTCTTGAGCGTTGAGGGTTTTCTCCGTCATACCAAATCTGCCTTTGTGATTTATATTTTGAAGCCACAGGTAGTTCTTGAGTACAAGACAACTGCGATTCAAAACGTACTGATTCAGTAACAGAACTCAATTGACGATTATCTTTAGAGCTGGGGTAGGAATATTCGTATTGGATTCGCATAACTGGTCCTCCGCTCTTCCCACTTTCATATCCGCAATAAGCATCTTTAAAATATGCGGTGGTGAGAATCGGCTGTGTCAAGCGAAGACTTGTGTTGATATTTGCAGCGTGTTGATAACTCCAAACTCCGATTAAAACAAAAATAGCCGCGATGAAAAAACAGGTTGTAGGCGACGCAGAGTAAGTAGATTTAATCATGAAGATAGAGATTGAATCGACCTGATTCAAGTACCTACCAATTCAATCTTCACGCCTCGCCCCAGCGCAGCAGCCGCACTGGCCAGCGTAGTCAGCGTCAAACTGGTATCCGTATCGTCCAACAACCGATTGAGAGCGGCACGGCTGGTGTGCATGCGTTTAGCCATTTCGGTTTTAGTAAGCTGCTGGGCTTTCATGCCCTCTTCTATCTGCAGGGCTAGTACTTTCTTCATGGCTGAGGCTGTGGCTACTTCGTAGAGGCCTTCTTCCTTAAGAAAATCGTCAAAATTACTTCCAATGGGCATGATGATTCCTAATCTTAAAAGTCAATGCGACTGGGTGCCAGCGCAATGTCTTGCGGTAGTGTGGCTTGGGTCTTTTTGATAAATCCGTGCAACAACACCATCTAACCGCCTTTGACTGTAAACAATACGCGTGCGATGCGCGTGGGTAGCTGGGTGCGCACTTCCCATAACTTGCCTGTGAGCTTTTTGACCAAAGGCATGCCGAGTGGCCAACGAAACTGCACGGCTTTGATGTCTTCGCCTATGGCTAGCCGCTCATGCGCAGGTAGGCTTTTGATCCAGTCTCTTACAGGTTCACCACCTGCTGTGGTTTGGTAGAAGGAAACTTTTAGTATGGGTACAGCATGGGGCGGCATTAAACAAATCGTGCCATATTTGATTCGTTTCACGAATTCCCAAGCAACGTACTGATTGCGTTATCACTTAGCAGCATGCGGTGAATAGCAATGACTTGCCTTTATCTGATATTTTGCTAAACTTCTCATAATTTCCAACTTTCTTACTATTGGATTTAACATGGCCAATCTCATCCGCGTCAAAGATAAGTTTCAAATCACTATTCCTGTGGCTCTGCGCACAGCTACCGCTTTACAGCTGGGTGACTATTTAGAGGCTACGCAGTTTGAAGATGGCATTTTGTTCAGGCCCAAGCGGATGGCGGATGGCGCTGCGGCTAAGCCGGGCATTGTGGATTTTTTGAACGAGACGCGGGCTTTGGCGCGCACGCGGCAAGACATTGACAGCGGCGTAGCTCAAGAGCGTGGCTCATGGGCTTGACTGTTAAGGCAGGGGCCACGGTTTACCTAGACACCAATCCGCTGATTTATCTGACCGAGGGCAACCCGGCCTTCAAAGCTAGTATTGAAAAGCTATTTACCGAGTTTGAAAAAGCGCAGGCGCAGTTTGTTACCAGTGAGCTGGCCCTGACCGAGGTGTTGGTGCACCCGCTGCGCAACCATGACACGGCGCTGGTGGCTATTTACGAACGACTGTTTGACACTTTGGTGCAGCCCCTGCCAGTCAGCCGCGAGGTGCTGATCTACGCTGCGCAACTGCGTGCCGACACGCCCAGCCTGCGCACGCCAGATGCCATTCATTTAGCAACTGCTACGTTAGCCAAGGCAGATGCATTTGTATCGGGTGATGCGGGCATTAAAGACGTGCCTGAATTTATGCAACGATTTACTATTTAAGCGATTAAAACGATTAAAGCGAGAAACAAACAATGACCGATAAAAACCACATCGCAGAATTTTTAAAACAATCTTTCCCGCAAAGCAAATGCACAGTAGAAGAAGTTGGCCCCATGACCGCTGTGGTACGCCACACCGTGGGTGTGGACGAGCTGCGGCCTGGTGGTACGGTGTCTGGCCCAGTGCTGATGGCCACGGCGGATGTGGCGCTGTATGTAGCAATTTTGGGTCAGATCGGTATCGTGCCGCTGACGGTGACGACCAGCTTGAACATTAACTTTCTGCGCAAACCGGCGGCAGACTGCGACATCATTGCGCACTGCAAGCTGATTAAGCTGGGTAAAACGCTGGCGGTGGGCGAGGTGTTGTTGTACTCTGAGGGTAAGCCTGATTTGGTGGCGCATGTGACGGGTACTTACGCTATCCCGCCTGCGCGGCATGCCACAATCTAGCACTTTTTAAGGAATATCAGTCATGGGCGCGCAGTGGAAAGCAAAAGGCAAAGAATTAGCAGCCAACGCTAGGGGCAAGTTATTTGGCCGCTTGGCCAAAGACATCATGGTGGCCGCGCGTAACGGGGCAGACCCAGCGTCTAACTCCAAATTGCGCTTGGTGGTAGAGCAGGCGCGCAAAGTGTCGATGCCCAAAGAGACGCTGGAGCGGGCCATTAAAAAAGGCGCTGGCTTAACCGGCGAAGTGATTAACTTTGAACGCGTGATCTACGAAGGCTTTGCACCGCACCAAGTAGCCGTGATGGTGGAATGTTTAACCGATAACGTCAACCGCACTGCCCCTGAGATGCGCGTGCTGTTTCGCAAAGGGCAGCTGGGTACCAGCGGCTCTGTCAGCTGGGATTTTGACCACGTGGGCATGATCGAAGCCGAGGCTGCAGCGGGCAGCACCATAGACGCAGAAACCGCAGCTATCGAAGCCGGTGCGCAAGATTGCGAAGCGGGCGAAGAGGCAGGCACCACGCTGTTTATCACCGACGCTGCCGACCTAGACCTGGTCAGCCGCGCCTTGCCTGCGCAAGGCTTTAGCGTGCTATCGGCCAAGCTGGGCTATAAGCCTAAAAACCCAGTGGACCCCGCTAACCTGAGTGCGGCGCAGCTGGAAGAGGTGGAGGCATTCTTAGCTGCCATTGATGGCAACGACGATGTGCAAAACGTGTATGTAGGGCTAGCGGGTTAAGTCTCTGTCGTGGATGCTGAACCGCTTAATACTATAATTTTGATAGCTATAGAAGTAATAAATACTTGGACTACGGGCTGATTTGATACCTAAATCAGCCCGTGGGGGCTTATGCAGCAGGCGGTTCGCCGTATTTGTTAGCCTCAGGCTGTGGTGGCTGCACAAACCAGTAAATAATCAAAATCCAACCCAGTACGGGAATGATGCCTACCAGCTGCAACCAGCCGGTTTTGCCAATGTCATGCAAACGGCGTGAGCCAGCAGCGATAGCTGGTAAAAACAGCAGCAGTGACACGATGCCTCCCAAAGTAGCGTGCAGTGTGTTGGCAATGATGCTGACACCCACTTGCGCTAAAACAAACCACCAAAACTCCGAGCGTGAGGCCCGGCCATCAAAGCCCACATATTTTTGCAGGCAGGACGTGACGGCTTGTTGAAAATTCATAGAGACTCCTCGTTGGGTTAAAGTATTTTTCTTACGTGCTTTCGCGCCATCATCATAGCCGCGCATGCGCCTAATGGAAACCCCGCTACCCTAGCGATCTGCAACATGGTTTTAATATGACAGTCATATTTCAGTGGTAATGTAATGTTTGTTACCTATTTGATAGTTTTATTGTTTGTTTTACCCGGAGCTATTTATGAAATTGCGTTTAACCGCCCTAGCTTTAGCCGCTGCAGCATCCGTCTCGGCCACAGCCCAAACTGAAATCCAGTGGTGGCATTCGATGACCGCCGTCAACAACGAAGTGGTCAACGACTTGGCCAACAGCTTCAACGCATCGCAAAAAGCCTACAAAATTGTGCCTACATTCAAAGGCACGTATACCGAGTCGTTTACCGCCGCCGTAGCCGCGTTCCGCGCAGGTAACGCGCCACACGTTCTGCAAGTGTTTGAAGTAGGCACAGCCACCATGATGTCTAACAAAGGCGTGACTGTGCCGGTGGGCAAAGTGATGAAAGACGCTGGCGAAAAGTTTGACCCAAAAACGTTTGTGTCTGCAGTAGCCGGTTACTACACCTCACCCAGTGGCGAGATGCTGAGCTTTCCGTTTAACAGCTCCACCACCGTGTTCTACATCAACAAAGATGCTTTCAAGGCCGCTGGTATCGACACCACCAAGCCACCAAGCACTTGGCCTGAAGTAGCCTTGGCAGCTGCCAAGCTCAAGGCCAGCGGCCACAAGTGCCCGTTCACCACTGCATGGCAAGGCTGGACCCAGCTTGAGAGCTTCTCTGCTTGGCACAACGCTGAATTTGCCACCAAAGGCAATGGTATGCAAGGCGCAGACGCCCGCATGAAAGTGAACTCGCCACTGCACATTCGCCATATCGACAACCTAGCCAACATGGCCCAGCAAGGTTTATTTGTCTACAAAGGCCGCTCTAACGTGCCCGAGGCCAGCTTTATCTCTGGCGAATGCGCGATGATGCCAACGTCTACCGGCTTTTACGGCAACGTGGCCAAAAACGCTAAGTTCAACTGGGCACTCGCTCCGCTGCCTTACTACCCAGACGTAGCAGGCGCACCGCAAAATACCGTCATTGGCGGCGCTAGCCTGTGGGTAATGTCAGGCAAGAAGGCTGATGAATACAAGGGCATTGCCCAGTTCTTTAGCTACTTGTCCAAGCCTGATGTGCAAGCCGCTTTGCACCAGCGCACGGGTTACTTGCCCATCACTACCGCAGCATTCAAATTAACAGAAGAATCAGGTTTTTACCAAAAGAACCCCGGTACTGATGTAGGCGTGAACCAGATGATCCGCAAGACTACGGACAAGTCACGCGGCATTCGCCTTGGCAACTACGTGCAAATCCGCACCATCGAGGACGAAGAACTCGAGCAGGTATGGGCGGGCAAGAAAACCGGCAAAGAGGCGCTGGACTCTATCGTCACGCGTGGCAACGACTTGCTAGAGCGCTTTGAAAAGGCCAACAAGTAAACCTGCTGTGTGAGCAGCCAATAGACTAAACTGCTTTCATGGACAAACGTGTAGTTTTTAAATCATCGTGGCTGCCTTGGGTGCTGATTGCGCCCCAAGTGGTGGTGATTACAGTTTTTTTCTTTTGGCCCGCAGCGCAGGCACTGCTGCAGTCGGTGCAGCAATCTAATGCATTTGGTACGTCAGTAGAGTTTGTGGGGCTAGAGAATTTTCGCAACTTGTGGAACGACTCTACCTACCTGGCTTCATTTTTTACCACCGCCGTGTTTTCTACGCTGGTAGCGGTGCTGGGTATTAGCATTTCGCTGCTGCTAGCGGTGTTTGCAGACCGCATTGTTAAAGGTGCGTTGGTTTATAAAACCTTGCTCATTTGGCCCTACGCTGTGGCACCTGCCGTTGCGGGTGTATTGTGGCTTTTCATGTTTGCGCCTAGTGTGGGCGTGGTGTCGTTTTGGCTACGCAGTGTAGGCATTGACTGGAACCACCTGCTCAACGGCGGCCAAGCCATGACGCTGGTCATCATGGCGGCGGTGTGGAAGCAAATTTCGTATAACTTTTTGTTTTTTCTGGCCGGTTTGCAAAGCATTCCTAAGTCGCTCATTGAAGCAGCAGCCATCGACGGTGCGCGGCCTTGGCGGCGCTTTTGGACGATTGTGTTTCCGCTGTTGTCGCCCACCACGTTTTTCTTGCTGGTCATCAACATTGTTTACGCATTTTTTGACACCTTCGGCATTATTGACGCCGCCACTGAAGGCGGACCAGGCAAAGACACGTCCATCTTGGTTTACAAGGTGTACTACGATGGCTTCAAGGCCATGGACCTGGGTGGTTCGGCTTCGCAGTCGGTCATATTGATGGTGATTGTGGTGGCGCTTACGGTAGTGCAGTTTCGCTTTGTCGAAAAGAAAGTGAACTATTAGCATGGTTGAACGCCGTCCCTGGCTAAGTGCTTTGTCGCACGCCGTGTTGATCGTCGGCGTGCTGGTGGTGGCTTTTCCGCTGTATCTGACCTTTGTGGCATCCACCCACACAGTAGACACCATTATCAAAGCGCCTATGCCGCTGCTGCCCGGTGCGCACATGGTCGAAAACTACACCGCTGCCTGGAACGGCACGGGCGGTGGTAACGGCTCTAAAGCGCCAGTGGGCCAAATGATGATGGTCAGCATGGTTAGCGCACTGATCATTGCGTTGGGCAAAATTGCGATATCACTGCTGTCGGCTTTTGCCATCGTGTACTTTCGCTTTCCGTTTCGCATGTTTTTCTTTTGGGCGATTTTTGTCACGCTGATGCTGCCTGTAGAAGTGCGTATTTTGCCTACCTACAAAGTGGTGGCAGACTTGGGGCTGCTTAACAGTTATGCGGGTCTTACCGTTCCTTTGATTGCCTCGGCCACCGCCACCTTTTTATTCCGCCAGTTCTTTTTAACTGTGCCCGAAGAGCTAACCGAAGCCGCGCGCATGGACGGCGCAGGCCCCATGCGGTTTTTTATCGACATACTGGTGCCACTGTCTAAAACATCCATGGCTGCATTGTTTGTTATTCAGTTTATCTACGGCTGGAACCAATACCTGTGGCCACTATTGATTACCACCAACGAAAACATGTACCCCGTAGTTATCGGCATCAAACGCATGATCTCTGGTGGAGATGCGCAAACAGAATGGAACGTGGTGATGGCCACTGCACTGCTAGCGATGATTCCACCGGCGCTGGTGGTGATGCTGATGCAGAAGTGGTTTGTTAAGGGGCTCGTGGATACTGAGAAGTGAACTTTTCCAAGGTTTTAAATCGGGGATTTTTGAACGCAGAGGGCGCGAAGGTTTCGCAGAGGGCGCAAAAAAGAAATACCAAAATGAATTCAAAAAAATGCAAATAATTTTTTACTTTTGAAATAAATTCTTTATAAATTTTTTTTCTTTTTCTTTTTCTTTTTCTTTTTCTAATTCTTTCTTTAAAATTTTTGTATTCCTTTTTTTCCTTCTGCGTCCTCTGCGAAACCTTCGCGCCCTCTGCGTTCAAAAAATCCCCGCATTCAAGGTATTAAAAATGGCAGCCATCACATTAACCAACATCATCAAGCGCTACGGCAAAGGCCCCAAAGCTAACCAAGTGATTCACGGAGTGAGCGCGGAATTCAAGGATGGTGAGTTCATCGTCATAGTTGGCCCCTCAGGCTGCGGCAAATCTACCCTGCTGCGCATGATTGCGGGCCTAGAAGAAATTACCGAAGGCACTGTCAGCATAGGCACCCGAGTGGTCAACGACCTGGAACCCTCTGAGCGCGACATTGCGATGGTGTTTCAAAACTACGCGCTGTACCCGCACATGAGCGTGTTTGCCAACATGGCTTATGGACTGAAAATTGCCAAAGTGCCCGAAGCTGAAATTAAAGCCCGTGTTGACAAAGCCGCTGCCATGCTGGAACTTGGCACTTACCTAGACCGCAAGCCCCGCGAGCTCTCCGGTGGCCAGCGCCAGCGCGTCGCCATGGGCCGCGCTATTGTGCGCAAGCCGCAGGTATTTTTGTTTGATGAACCGCTCTCCAACCTGGATGCCAAGCTGCGCGCATCTACCCGTTTGCAAATTCAAAAATTACACCGCGAGCTGGGCATTACCAGCCTGTTCGTTACGCATGATCAGGTGGAGGCGATGACGCTAGCGCAGCGCATGTTGGTACTCAATGGCGGCCATGTAGAGCAGTTTGGCACACCGGATGAGGTTTATCACCGACCTGCCAGCACCTTTGTGGCCAGCTTCATAGGGTCGCCGCCCATGAACCTGCTAAAAAATGCGCCGGGTAGCAAAGCAGGCCACACACTGGGTATTCGGCCTGAGCATTTGGATGTAAGCACTGAGGGCTGGGAGGTAACAGTGGACTCTATCGAAATGCTAGGCGCTGAACGCCTGCTGTATTGCGCGCTGGGCAACGAGCACCTGATAGTGCGTGCTGACGAAGGCACCGTGGCACCGCAGATTGGCCAAACCCTGCATGTGCTGCCACGCGCTGACCGTGTGCACCAGTTCAACACCCAGACTGGCAAGCGCATCGCATAGGGCTGTACAAGCATCGCGCAAGTGCGGTGCTGCGCAATACTTGCACGCGGCATAATGTGCAAATGGTTTCAAAAATTCATCTCCTGCTTCTTATCGTATTGGCTGCCCTGCTTACCAGCTGTGGCTACGGCTATTCAGACGGCAAGCTGACCTTAGACT
Organism: Polaromonas sp.; assembly: GCA_043747295.1. GTDB lineage: Bacteria > Pseudomonadota > Gammaproteobacteria > Burkholderiales > Burkholderiaceae_C > JAAFIP01. Next base: position 9,167 of record JAYTPK010000104.1, read on the forward strand.
TTTCTGCAGCGCAAATTCAAAGTGCTATCGCACCGAAGTTCCCTCAAGAAAACTGCCCCACGCCTGTGACTTGCATTAAGCTGCAAAACCCCAAAGTCAGTTTGGCAGAAAATTCTGACCGCATCACCATGGCGTTTGAAACGTCCATCACTTTGCTGCAGCAGCCCATGACTGGCACGTCGGTGGTGTCTAGCAAGCCGCGCTACCAAACCAGCACGGGCGAGATCTATCTAGACGACACCAAAATCCAAGACTTGAAACTGCAGGGTCTAAGCAGCAACGTCACCAACTCCATCATGCAATACGGCTCTATCTTGGCCCAAGCTGCGCTGCAGCGCACACCCATCTATAGTTTTAAAAGCAGCCAAGCCGAGAAAATTGCCAAAATGGGCATAGCGGACGTGCGGGTAGTGGACGGCAAGCTGCGCGTGATATTTGACCCTACGCTGTCGCAAGCACCCAAAACCATTACCCCCAGATAACGCACTCATAACGTCTTGCTAGGCACTGCACGCCATAGCAAGACAGCGGCAGGCCACGACAGTGCCGTTACGCAATTTACACCGTGCACCTGTAACACGCCGCTTAAAATCAGGTGATGCAAAAAAGTATCGTAGGTAAAAGTATCGTAGGCGTTAGCACATTGCTAACCGCTATGGCTGCTGCGGCGCAAGTCAACACCCCAGCTTGTGCCAACATACCTGACAGCGCAGCGCGGCTAGCCTGCTACGACAACTGGGCACAGAGACAAGGTGCCACGCTGTTTAAAGCGCCGCTAGCAGCACCACAAAAAGCCAATGGTCCCACTGTGCCCAGTAGCCCAACAGGCACTGCCGCAGCCACACCTGCTGCGCCCAGCCCCGACACACCACCTCTGAATCCCGAGGCACCCGCCGCTGCGCTCACGCCCGCGCAGCGCGCGGCCACGCAGCCTAGCGAGATCACACGCTTTTGGGACCTAGAGCACGCCAGCGCCCGCGACACGCTAGAGATTCGTGGCTATCGGCCCATCTCGCTGTCAATAGCTGGGGCTAACAGCATTAACGTGCAACCGGTCTCGCCCACCAACGGGCAGCCCAGCACGGCCACGGCGCTGAGTGCATCAGAGCTGAAAATTAACCTCAGCGTGCGCACCAAAATAGCCTCGGGCTTGCTGCGCCGGGGTGACGATGCGCTGCGCGATTCGTTGTGGTTTGGCTATTCGCAGCAAAGCTACTGGCAGCTGTTTAACGGTGATATTTCGCGGCCATTTCGCGCGACAGACCATGAGCCCGAGCTGATCTACGTGTACCCGCACGCGCTGCCTTTACCCGCAGGCTGGACTTACCGCATGTCAGGCGTGGGGCTAGTGCACCAGTCCAACGGGCAAAGCCTGCCGCTGTCGCGTAGCTGGAACCGCGCCTACCTGATGGCCGCTGCCGACAAAATAGCCACTAATGGCGACCGCTTTACCTTGCAAGCTCGCGTATGGCGGCGCCAAAGCGAGCGTCCCAACCAAGACGACAACCCCGACATCAGCAACCTGCTGGGCCGCGCCGAACTGGCAGGCCGCTGGAGCTTTGATGCAGGCACTGGGGACGACAAAACCGCCCACACGCTGGGCATGACGGTGCGCAACTCACTTAAAGGTGCCGCGCGTGGGTCAGTGCGGTTAGAGTATTTGCGCAGCTTGGGTAACCACAACAGCAGCTTGCGCTTTCATACCCAGCTGTTCAGCGGCTATGGAGATAGCCTGATTGACTACAACTTCAAGCGCACCGTGCTGAGCGTGGGCTTAAGCTTGGTTGATTGGTAAATTAATAAAGCCCAGGCTGATAACCCACACTTACTTGCGCCACAGGCCCATCAGCACCCACTGCACCGTGGCGCTGAGCACTACCATGGCTAGGTAGGTGGCCATTTTGCCGTCGCGTTCAAAATACCATAAACCTGCTGACAGTACCAAGGCAGACACTATAAAATTAATAGCTGCTTGAGTAGTAAATGCTTGGACTACAGGCCGTTTTGTCCGGTAAAATCGGCTACACAGCACCACACACAGTGCCACAAAGGCGGCGGGTGCCAAAAAGTTGGCGATGTGGTTGATGGCATCCAAAAAGCCCATAAAAATGTCAATTGTGAGTTTAGGTATTTGATTTTCCCACGTATTTTATAATGCGAGGATGTCTGTTTGGGCCCTTGGCATTAATCACAACACCGCGCCGCTTGACGTGCGCGGCAGGTTTGCGTTTGCGCTCGATCAGCTGTCGCCCACTTTGGCAGGCCTGCGCGGCGCGCTAAAAGCCCAAACTGGCGCGGGCGAACCCGAGCTCACCTTAGTGTCCACCTGCAACCGCACCGAGATTTATGGTGCCAGCAACACCGTGCAGTCGCACAACGCGCTGCAGTGGCTAGCGGCCAGCGGCGGTTTAACTGCGCAGGCTTTGCAGGGCCACACCTACAGTTTATTAGAGGGCGAAGCCGCGCGCCATGCATTTAGGGTAGCCAGCGGCTTAGATTCAATGGTGCTGGGTGAACCGCAAATTTTGGGCCAAATGAAAGACGCCGTACGCGCCGCCGAAGACGCAGGCGCGATGGGCAGCACGCTGCAGCAGTTGTTTCAGCGCAGCTTTGCCGTGGCCAAAGACGTGCGCACCTACACCGAGATAGGCGCACACAGCATCAGCATGGCCGCAGCCAGCGTGCGGCTGTGTGGGCAGTTGTTTGAAGACTTATCCAAAATTAGTGTGCTGTTTGTGGGCGCAGGCGAGATGATCGAACTGGCCGCCACACACTTTGCCGCCAAAAATCCAGCACGCATCGTCATCGCCAACCGCACTATTGAGCGCGGCGAGCTGCTAGCCACCAAATTTGCCAATGCGCAAACCATGCATTTAAGCGAGCTGCCCAGCCGCCTGCACGAGTTTGACGCCATTGTCAGCTGCACCGCCAGCACGTTGCCCATCATCGGCCTGGGCGCGGTAGAGCGCGCAGTCAAAGCGCGCAAGCACCGCCCCATGTTTATGGTGGACCTGGCCGTGCCGCGCGATATTGAACCCGAGGTGAAGGCGCTGCAAGACGTGTACCTGTACACCGTGGACGACCTGGCCAGCGTAGTGCAAACCGCGCAGGCCAGCCGCCAAGCCGCCGTAGCCCAAGCCGAGGCCATCGTAGACGCAGGTGTGGTCGACTTTATGCATTGGATGGGCCAACGCGCCAGCGGTGGCAGCGTGCCCCTGATCCAGCAGCTGAACGCACAAACCGACGAGTGGCGCGCCCTGGAAATCGCCCGCGCCAAAAAACTGCTGGCCAAAGGCGAAAATATTGATGCTGTGCTAGACGCGCTGAGCCGCGGCCTGACACAAAAAATGCTGCACGGCACCTACAGCCAGCTCAACGCAGCAGACGAGGCGCAGCGAGAAAGCGCCAAAGCTGCGGCCAGTCGCCTATTTTTATCTCAACCTCAAAGCAAAAACGGCCTCTAGCGCCGGTGTTAACTGCTCAATCAGCTACTATTTTTGTAGCGTTCATGCCTTTTAATTTTTTGCTGTTTACTTTTCATGAAACCCTTTCTCCGCACCCAATCTGAAAAATACGCCGAGCGCCTGGAAGACTTGGAGCGGCTGCTGCAAAGCCCGGACATCATGGCCGACATGAAGGCTTTTCGTGACCTCTCCAAAGAGCACTCTGATGTGCTGCCCGTAGCGGGCCGTTTAAAGCGCTACGAGCAGCTTGAAAAAGACCTGGCTGGTGCACGCGAGATGCTGGCTGACGCTGACATGGCTGAGATGGCGGCTGAAGAAATTGCCAGCGGCGAGGTCGAACTAACCCAGCTAGAAGACGAGCTGCAGCGCCTGATGCTGCCCAAAGACCCAGACGATGCACGCAATGCGTTTATTGAAATTCGCGCGGGCACGGGCGGCGACGAGTCGGCGCTGTTTGCAGCGGATATGTTTCGCATGTACACCCGCTTTGCCGAGAAGAAGGGCTGGCGGGTTGAAGTGATGAATGAATCACCAAGCGAGCTGGGCGGCTACAAAGAAGTTGTCTTCAAATTAGAAGGTGACAACGTATACGGCCAAATGCGGTTCGAGTCCGGTGGCCACCGCGTGCAGCGCGTGCCCACTACCGAAACCCAAGGCCGTATCCACACCAGCGCTTGCACCGTGGCCGTGCTGGCTGAGCCGGACGAGGCCGTGGCCATCAAAATCAACCCGGCAGACTTGCGCATTGACACCTACCGCGCCAGCGGCGCAGGTGGCCAGCACATCAACAAAACCGACTCTGCCGTGCGCATTACCCACCTGCCCACGGGCATTGTGGCCGAATGCCAAGACGGCCGCAGCCAGCACAGCAACAAAGCATCGGCCCTGAAAGTGCTGACCGCGCGTATCATTGAAAAAGACCGCTCTGCGCAAGCCGCCAAAGACGCGGCAGTGCGCAAGGGCCTGATTGGCAGCGGCGACCGCAGCGACCGTATTCGCACCTATAACTTTCCGCAAGGCCGTATGACCGACCACCGCATTAACCTGACCTTGTACAAATTGCTTTTTATTATGGAGGGCGATATGCACGAGACCGTCACCGCACTGCTGCACGCCCGCGAGGCTGAGCAATTGGCCGAGCTAGAAGTCGGTAGTAATTAATGGCCCGCAAGGAATAAAAATGGCAAGATCTATAGCCAAAGGCCCCAAGCCACGCGCTGGCTACGCCACCGTCAACAAAAACGCCCCCAAGCCTTTTGCCAAAACGCCGCGCCCTGCGCCTGTGCCGCAGGCCACCACCGCTAAATCTAAAGAGCCTTTGGGCACCGTGCAGGTAGCCTTGCTGCGCGCACAAAAGCAGGGCATGGCAAAAATCGATGCGCGCATTTTGCTGCTGCACACCTTAAGCAAGCCCACTACCGACCTAGCTTGGCTGGTAGCCAATGACAACAACCCCATCAGCACTCTGCAAGCCGACGCCTACAGCGCCCTGTGTGCGCGCCGCCGCGCAGGCGAGCCGGTGGGCTATATCGTGGGGCACAAAGAGTTTTACGGTCTAAAACTGGCGGTAGACAAGCGCGTGCTAGACCCGCGTGACGACACCGAGACCTTGGTGGACTGGGCACTAGAGCTATTACCCAATTTAGTGAGTCCTCAGCCCGCACCCGTTCGCACTGAGCCTGTCGAGGTACCCAAAAAGGTGCTAGACCTAGGCACCGGCAGCGGCGCGATTGCACTGGCCATTCAGTCCAAGCGCCCCACAGCCCAAGTACACGCTACTGATGCCAGCGCTGATGCACTTGCAGTAGCCCAATCCAACGCAGCAAAACACAAACTGCCCGTGCAGTTTCACCATGGCAACTGGTTGGCTGCTGTAGCCACGGTAACTGGGCAAAAATTTGACCTGATCGTCTCCAACCCGCCCTACATCGCCGCTGCCGACCCGCACCTGGCCGCGCTAACGCACGAGCCGCTGCAGGCGCTAGCCTCGGGCGCAGACGGCTTGGACGATATTCGCAGCATCATTGCGCAGGCTCCAGCACATCTGAACGCAGGCGGTTGGCTGCTGCTAGAGCACGGATACGACCAAGCTGACCAAGTAAACGCTTTATTACACGAATTGGGTTTCCACAGCATCAGTTCGCGCCAAGATATTGCAGGTGTAACGCGATGCACAGGCGGCCAACAATAGCCTCAAGTAGTGTGATCCGTTATAATTTTTTGATGTTTTCATATGTACACTCACGTTTAAGCTTGAGTATTGGTACGGGTTGGATGTTTCTTGCGCTGCTAATGCAGACCATGTCCATGCTAAGCCCTTACGGGGTTGGGCAGAGCGCTGGTGATATGGTCAACGGTCTTATTCATGTTCAGCAAATTGACCATCACCACCATGATGATTCATCTGTGCATATTGAAGAAGCACTTGCCATAGAAACTCACCACCATGCACCATCAGGTTTACAAACTTTAGGCATAGTGACGGCTACCTTAACTCAATCAAGCGTTGCAGCCCCTGTAGCGCCGAAGGTTGGAAAAATGCCCATATATGCGCAGCCTTGGATTGACGGTTGGTTACGCCCACCGAAAAACCTGATCTAAAACTGTCTGCACCTGCTGTACAAGATGCAAGGGCAGATACCCATATCGTTACTGCGTGCGCATCGACTGCCGCGGTAATCGCACGAATTAATTTTTGCTCGGGCATGCATAGCATCTGGGCTATTGGTTCAGCATATTTATTTTTGAAATCAATCCACTTATGAAAATCAAATCGAGTTGGCTTTATGCCTTAATTTTTCTATGCCTCCTACCCGCACTGGCCTCGGCACACGGTATCTCACTAGATGATCGCCAACGCATGCTTGATGGCGGCTACATGCTGTACATCGGGTTAGGTGCCAGCCACATGCTCACGGGTTACGACCATTTATTGTTTTTGTTCGGGGTGGTTTTCTTCCTCAGCACGTTCAAAGACATTACCAAATTCGTAACCATCTTTACACTGGGGCATTGCATCACGCTGATATTTGCAACGTACTACAAAATTACTTGGAACTACTACCTTATCGATGCCATTATTGCCATTAGCGTGATTTACAAAGGGTTTGACAATAACGCTGGTTTTCAGAAGTATTTCGATATGAAATCACCCAGCTTGTTATGGGCAGTGTTTGGTTTTGGTTTATTGCATGGTTTTGGGCTGTCAACGCGCTTGCAGCAATTACCGTTAGGAGATGACAACGTCAGCATGTTAATACGCATCTTGAGCTTTAATTTGGGCGTTGAAATAGGCCAGATTGCAGCTTTGACGGTGATGGTGGCGTTGCTGGCACTGTGGCGCAATAAACCATCGTTCAAGCGTTTTAGCTATGTAGCTAATTTGGGTTTGGTTTATGCCGGTGTGTATTTGCTATTTATGCAGTTGCATGGCTACCAGCATGATGCTGACCCCAATAGCTTTCGCTTTGCGCAGCAAGAGCATATGCATGCACACGAGGACATGGATATCAACAACACACAGGACAAAAGCCGCGATACGTTGAAATAATTTACCGTTTTAGTTTAGCCTTCCATTCATCTTTTTTCACTCAACTTAAAGGATTTTCATCATGAAAAAATTCATCACACTCACTTCGTTTGTTACAACTCTGGTCTGCGCTATGGCTCCTGTAGCTGCGATGGCTGGTGCAGACAGTAGCTGCCACTTTCATGGCAATAATCCCGCTGCGGAATCGGTAGTTTTAGACTGCGCGGACAAACGCAAAACTGTCTTGCTTTCCAATGGAAAGCTTGCCCCTACTTGGCAGGGTATTAAGCACGACAAAGCTGAACTGATCGATGGCAAAAATGGTAAAGAATGGAAAATTACCTATAAAAATGCTGAGTCCAAAGACAAAGATCAGCAGACTTTGTTTATGTTTTTTACACCATCAGGTAATTTTGTAGCTGCAAACTTTACAGGTAAGTAAAGTTTTTATGTTGTATCCACATTGGCCGCTGCTGTGCTGAGCGGCTCTGTAGTGCGCGGCGGGTTGCTGGCTTTACTGGCATCCGCCTTGTTTGGTATTAGCACGCCATTGGTACAGACTTTTGGCGTTGGTTTGGGGCCATTAAGTACGGCTGCTTTGCTATACGCTGGGGCGGCGCTGGTGGGTGCGCTGCTGCGACAACCTGTGCATAACGAGGCCGCACTGGTGCGCGCTGACCTGCCGCGTTTGTTAGCTATGGCGTTTTTTGGTGCCATGCTAGGGCCTGTGTTACTGGCTTGGGGCTTGCAACGCACCAGTGGCACCAGCGCGTCGCTGATGCTGTCTCTGGAAGCATTTTTTACCGCTGTGCTGGCCTGGTACCTGTACCACGAAACGATGGACAAGCGGGTGTGGGCTGCTATGGCGCTTTTGTTAGCGGGCGGCGTAGCGCTGATATTTGACCAAGGCCAGCTAGGTAGCTTGGGGCTGCTTGGTCTGTTAGCCGTCCTTCTGGCCACTGCTGCTTGGGGCGTTGATAACGGTTTGTCCCGTGGGCTGGCTGACAAAGACCCAGGTGCTGTGGTGCTAAGCAAGGCCGCATTGGGCGCTACTAGCACCACAGTGCTGGCATGGCTAGCCTCTGAACCACTGCCCAACGCCACCGCCGCACTGGCACTGCTGGCGATTGGCGCTACAGGGTACGGCCTGAGTTTGCGGTTTTACTTGCTGGCGCAGCGTACCTTTGGCGCTGCGCGTACAGGTTCTGTATTTTCCTTTGCACCGTTTATTGGGGGCGCTGTGGCCATAGCCCTTGGGGAGCGCGGTATAGGCCCTTTCACGCTATTGGGCGCACTGCTGATGGTCTCTGGCGTGGTGTTGCACTTGGCAGAATCGCACGGCCATGCACATAAGCACGAGGCACTAGATCACACCCACGCGCATAGCCATGACGATGGTCACCACCTGCACGACCATGCCAACCCAGCCGAATCGTCCGTTTCGCACAGCCATCAGCACCGCCACGAGCCAATGCACCATACCCATGCGCACGCACCAGACGCGCACCATCAGCACAAGCATTGATGCAAACTTGCCAGTATGTGCACAGGTTGCACAAAAAGTGAAATAATACGGTTATAAATTTTGAAAGAACCCTGCATATGAGCGATCCCCAAACCCGCATTGACGAATTAGTCAAATCCAACGATGT
>JAYTPK010000105.1:0-2183 GCA_043747295.1 Polaromonas sp.
GCTTTGCGCAGGGCAGCTTGTACCAGGCTGTCGGTGTCGGGGTCCAGCGCCGAGGTGGCTTCGTCCAATATTAAAATCGGCGCGTCTTTGTACAGCGCGCGGGCAATGGCCAGGCGTTGGCGCTCACCGCCAGACAGTACGCTGGCGTTGTGGCCCAGCAGTGTGTCCATACCTTGTGGCAAGCTGGCTACCAAGTCGCCCAGGTAGGCTGCGTCCAGGCACTGCTGGGCGCGGGAGCGGTCTACAGGTTGGCCCAAAGTCACGTTATTCAGCACACTGTCGCTCATCATCACCACATGCTGGCCCACCAGTGCAAACTGCTGGCGCAGCGACGTTAAATCCCATTGACGCAGGTCTACACCGTCCAGCGTTATGCTGCCCTGCGTGTAGTCTACAAAGCGCGGCAATAAAATAGCCAAGGTGGTTTTGCCCGACCCTGACAAACCCACCAGCGCAATAAATTGGCCACCGCGAATAGTCAAATCAATGTCGGCTAGTGCAGGTGCCTCAGCGTTGGGGTACGTGACACCCAGCTGGGTAAATGCAATATTGCCTGTACTGCGTGCGCTGGTGTGCAGGCCGCCTACTTCAGGCGTCACAGTTTCTACCAAGGCAATGGCGCGCTCTGCCGCTACCACGCCACGCGTGATGGTGCTGGTAATTTCCGACAGGTGCTTGATAGGTGCTATCAACATCAGCATGGCGGTGATAAACGCCACAAAGCCCCCTGCGGACAGCGCATCGCCCTGGCTTTGCACCATCGCAATCACTATCACGGCAGACAAGGCAATTGAGCCAAAAAAGTTGGTAATAGGCGCTACGGCAGACCCTGCAATGGCGGACTTCATGGCCAAGCGTTGCAGCAGCACGTTCACCGCATGAAAACGCTCGCGCTGCTGGGGTACTGCACCTTGGATGCGTATTTCTTTATGGGCCAGTACGGTTTCTTCCACCGTGTACGCCAGCTTGTCAACAGCAGCTTGCGACTCTTTGGTCAAGCGGTATACCCGTTTAGACAAAGCGCGCATCGTCAGCGCCACAGCCGGGAAGATAACCAAGACAATGATGGTGAGCTTCCAGTTAAGGTACAGCAGATAGGCAAACAGGGCCAGTATCGACAAACTGTCTTTCACCACAGTTACCACCGACTGCAGCAGCAGCACTGCGCCGTTGGTGGCTTCGTACACAATGGTGTTGGCCAACGCAGTGGCGGGCTGTTTGCGGTATAGCCCCAGCTCAGCCACGCTGACCGCGTAGAACATTTTTTCGCGCAAATTGAGCAGGCTGGTTTGCACAATTTTTGTCAACGCTATGTCGCTGATGTACGACGCAATCGAGCGCAGCATAAACAGGCCAATGATGAACACAGGCACCATCCACAAGGCAATTTTTTTAGAATTGAACCCGTCGTCCAGCAAAGGTTTCAGCAGCGCCGGGATAGTGGGTTCCAGTGCTGCGCCCACCACCACAGCCAGCGCCATCACAACCCACGCGTAGCGCGGCAGCAGAAAATACGACAGCACCCGTTTAAACCGTGTGCGCAGCGGTTCGTGGGCGAAGCGGTCGATGGGCAAACTATTGCTCATGTTTGGCAAGCCCTCTGTGCGGATTCCTATTTTGGGATAGTGCTAGACAGATACCAAAAGCTATACAGAAAAAATCACCAATACCAATTCCAAATAACATAGAGTTAAACATACCTGAAATAATCAGCGCAACTAAAACTGACTGCAGGGTGCGCGCGTCATGTAGCTCTAGCAGCAATGATCGACGGTATAAGGCTACAAGTACTGCACAGAGCAAGCCCAGGCCCACAATGCCGCCCTCAACTGCCCAGAGTAAAAAAAGCTGGTGTGGATCGCTCACAGAAAGTGATCCCGGCTCGACTTTCCCGCCCTCCAGCCGACGATACTGCGCATTCCAACTGCCCGAGCCATAGCCTAGCAGTGGTCGTTCTGCCAAAGCACGCAAAGATGTCTGCCAATAAAACAATCGTTGCCCTGAAGATGTTGTGGTGTCAACTTTATGCGCAAATGTTTGCACTTCGCTGTTGACAACCTGAATGCGGTCACGAAAGGTTTTTGAAGTAGTAAAAATCAATGCAAAAACTGCAAAAGGAACAAATACTGTAATCCACTTCAATCGTTTGGGAATTTCATACATTACAGCCAATGCAATCATAC
>JAYTPK010000106.1:0-2400 GCA_043747295.1 Polaromonas sp.
CATATCGACATTTACCGCATGGCCCGGCTAGATGCCAGCGTGCCGATTGAAGACACCATCGGCGCGATGGCCGACATGGTAAAAGCGGGCACTGTGCGCCATATTGGTCTGAGCGAGGTGGGTGCAGACACCATACGCCGAGCCCACGCCGTGCACCCTATCAGCGACCTGCAAATTGAATACTCGCTGATCAGCCGCGGACCCGAGGCAGCTATCTTCCCCCTGCTGAAAGAACTGGGCATTGGCGTTACGGCCTACGGTGTATTGTCGCGCGGCTTGCTGGCAGGGTCTGAACCCACCGGCCCCAGCGACTTTAGAACCTACCTGCCCCGCTTTACAGGCGACAACGCGGTGGCTAATCAAAAGCTGGTCAAGGTACTGCAAGAATTGGCCACAGGCTTGCACGCCAGCGCCTCCCAAGTAGCCATTGCATGGGTGATGGCGCGTGGGCGAATGTTAGGCCTGGGCCTGATGCCTGTTATCGGCGCCCGCACACCCCAGCAGTTGGCAGAGTCTTTAGGTGCACACGCCCTCACGCTTGGCAGCCAAGACATAGCCCGTATAGAAGCCGCCCTGCCCGCTGGCGCTGTAGCTGGTACGCGCTACGACGCCTACCAGATGGGACATTTGGACAGTGAAAAGTAGATAATATTTTTGACAGTTTTAGGCCACGCAAGCCGTAGAACCTGCTCAAGCAGCTATTTAAATCATAGTAGTTGGATTTAAATAGTCTCTGCTTAGACTAGGGGATTGATGGTCTTCAAAGCCTTGAATCGTCCAAAATCTCGGTCCGCAGTCCACAACACAGATGCGCTGTTTTCAATACAAAGCGCAGCAATCCGTACATCGTGAAACTGCCCACCTTGCAGCTTGCCTTTGCGGGATAGGTTGGCCAATACCATCCAGTGCTGGCTGCCGCTGTGCAGCACATGGGCAGTAGGTGACGCTAGCCACGCGTCTACCTGCGCCAATGCTTGCTCGTAGGTGCTGGCAGGATCAAATATCTTGGGGTTGGTGGCTATCGACAAAAACTCGTGAATGCATGCCACGGGCAGGCCCCAAGGCTGCGCACCTTCAGCCAAGCTTTGGATACTGGCGTAAGGCTGCGTGATGAAAAACAGACTCGGCGCGGTGGGCGTAGACCAAGATGTTGGTATCTACAGCAATCATGCTTGGGATGCATGTGCAGAGGTACGCTGGGTTGAGCGCGAGGTTGATCGTGGGATTAAGCTCGGGGATGAGCCTAGCGCGCGCGGCTACATGTTCAGCCTCCATAGCTTGCCACTGGCGTGGGTCGGTGATCAGCATGGCTTTGCCATGCACGCTGGCGTTTTGCAGTTTAAATGCAGATGGGGCTTTGGCTGGGCTTTCAGCCAACACGCGGCGTAACCCCTCTTCAACCAGCGCACGCAGAGTAGTACGGCTTTGCTCAGCAAGCTGTTTGGCAGATTTAAACAGCGGGTCAGACAACTCAATAGTATTCTTCATGTAGGAACCAATATTTTAGTGTATGGGTATATTCCAAGCGTGCTGTCGGTTTTGTCAATTGCTGCGTGTTCAATAAGCTGCCTCATGCTAATTTATCGCTGGCTTTTCTGACCTTGCCAGTTTTATATTGCTACCAATGGCAGGCTGCCGAAGCGGAGGATTTCTCGACATCCGTACAAATCTAGTCGTTGCATTGCGCATAAAAAAAGCCTGCCAAGATCGCTCTTGACAGGCTTTTTACATGCATTTTAGGCTGTGCAGGCCGTAGAACCTGCTCAACCAGCTATTTAAATCATAGTAGCTGGATTTAAATCTTTTCCGCCAGCTGCTCCAAAATAGCTGGGTTTGAGCTGCTTACTGCAGCGAACGTCAAAAAGATTGAGCCGCATAAACCGATTCAGACGTGCCTAGTTTCAGCAGCACTGCATCGTTGGTAATAACGGTGGCATCATGAACTGCTGCGCTAGCCATAACAATAGCGTCTGGTAATTTAACAGCGCGAGTTTTTCTTAAGTCTGCAACTAGTTCCATCAAAGCGGTGTTGTCATAGATCAAATCGACAACCACTAAACGTGAAGTTAGCTCTGTAAACAAAGCACGGTCAGCTTCTGACAAGCCATCAAAACCTAGAAACTCCAGCACATTGATGACAGAAACGCCAAGCCACTGCGCCTGATCTAGTAATTCGACTAAGCCTTTGTGCCCCTGAAGAAGTGCTACCAGGGCATTGGTGTCCAGCAGATACCTCTTACCAAGCATCGCGCTGCCCGCGTTGCTCGGCAATGGCGTCGCCTTGCCAAGTGAGTCGCCCCACCAGGTCTGTCAAGTCATAAGGTTTAGACGCGGCTGCCAATGGGGCAGTATTCTCAATCACAACCAATACAGTCTGGCGCTTCAGATTTTTCGGAGGCT
>JAYTPK010000107.1:0-2081 GCA_043747295.1 Polaromonas sp.
TAACCCGCTGCGCCCGGTCATTCCGTCGCTGGGAATACCCCACAGCGGTGCCAAGCGCGGAAACAGCATAAACAGCACCGCCATGATGGGCGCGCCCAGCAGCACCATGCGGCCAGCTACCTTGGCCGATGCCACCAACGGCGGTTTGCCCACCTGCATGTGGGCATTGACCAAAGCCGTAAGCAAGCCCATTAATGCGATCATCATGGCCGCCGCCGTGAGCAGCGACTGAGAGAAGAAAAAGTTGGTCAGCATGGCAAAGAAGCCAAGAAAGAAGATCACAAACGCATCGCGCCGTGCCCGCAGCTCTAGAGTTTTTAGGCTCAGCAATACGATGGTTAGCGTAACCCCTGCGTCGCGACCCAAAAGTGTTTTGTGGGTAAACAAAGTCGCTGCAATTGTGATGGCCAGTAAACCCATGCGCCACCAAGCCAAGGGCAGTGGTGCGCTGTCCCACGCCAGCTTGCCGCGCCACAGCAAAACACCAGCCGCTAAAGCCGTGCACCACCAAGGCAGATGGCTTACTTGCGGCACGATGACCCAGGCGATCACCGCCAGCAAAAACAGTGTGTCGCGCGCGTCGCGCGGCAGGTGGCTAAGCTTGCTAAGGGCTAGCACAGTGCCAAGGCCTCTAAGCATTGGCGCTTGTGCGCTTCGCCACTGGCGGGCTTGATCTCACGCCCGGGCAGGCGCAGGCCATAGTCGCTACCCAGCTTGTCGGCTGCCAGCACCCAAGCAGTCAGGCGGCTAAGCTTATGCTCTGCATCAGTGTGGCCACAGGCGCTGTAGTCTAGCCACAGCTCATAGCGCTGGTTTTGCTGGGTGTCGCGGCTGACCAAATCGTCACTGCCGCGTGCCACGGCTTTGGCTACTTGCTTCCACACCACCAGTTTCATCGCATCACCGCGTCGGTAGCTGCGCACGCCGTCAAACTCACCTGTACTTTGCGCCTGTGTGGCTGCGCCGCCGCCCGCGCGTGGCTCGCCCGGTGGCAGTGGCGGGGGCAGGGGCTCGGGTGCGGGGTAGACCAGCACTTGCGCTTTGGGCCGCCACACTGTCCACACCCTAAATGTGCCTAGTGGAAAGCGCGTCTCGGCTGTCAAATCGGGCAGGCGGTGCAGGCCACGGCGCTGCGGTTTAAAGCCTACATGCACCACGGCATTGCCTTGGGCCTGGACATCGGTCCAAGACCAATGCTCAATGTCTAGCAGGCTCAGGCCAATGCTGGGGCGGGCCGTGCGCCGTGTGTGCGACAGGCGCACATCAAACTGCACAGTGGTGTGGGCAAACTGGGCGTTAGGGCTGGCCAAATGCAGCGTGAGGCCGCGCAGGTTACCGTGGCATACATGCATGCCCACTACCGCAGCGCCTGCGAGCATGAAGGTTAACAAATAGCCTAAATTGAGCTGGTAATTGATGGACGCTATCAGCAGCACCAGCAGAGTGATGGCCAGCATCCAGCCTGCACGTGTGGGCAAAATATAGACATTGCGCTGCGTTAGTACCAAGGTGTCGGTCAGCGGCAGCCTGCCTTGCCACCATTGGCGAAAGCGTTTGCGTATCCAGCCGACTGCCATGGCTTAGTGCGTTTGCTGCTGTTTGAGCAAAGCCGATAGGTTGTCGGTGGGCGCAAACGCCTGCACTGGTGTGCCTTGGTGAAAGCACAACTGCCAGCCTGTGTCGGCCAATTGCCATAAAGACGAGCGCACCGTGTGCAGCGTGAGCTGGTCGTCTGCGTCGATCTGAGCGCTATGGTAGGTGAGTAAGGCCACGCTGTAGGAGGGCATGGACAGTTTAAAGTCTTGCGACCAAACGGCATTATGTGCACTTTCCTGCGTCAAGTGTTGGACCATCTGCGTTTTGTTATAGCTTTGGCCTGAGCGGCCTATTTCCAAAAAATCGTCGTGCAATAAAGCTTGCAACTGTGCTGCATTGCGGCGCACTACGTTTTGGTGCAGGCTAAGCTCTAAGCCGCGAATCATCTCAAGCATTTCTGAAGGTGGGGTAATAAACATAAAAGGGTAGAGGCAGATTTGATGCAATAGTTTCTAGGGGCATTGTAAAAGCTAGGGCAGCGGTAC
>JAYTPK010000108.1:0-25301 GCA_043747295.1 Polaromonas sp.
TGTGTAGCACCCAAACCGCGCTATATGCGCGGCGTACAAGCCAAGTTTGCGTTCAATGCATCGAGTGCATCTACTGGAGCGGTGTTAGATTTGTTTTGATAACTCAATCTCTAACCAATCAAACGATGGGGCCTTGTGCCCCATTTTTCTTATTAAATCGGCTTGTAGTCCAAGCATTTGCTGCTAGAGTAGCTATAAAATTAATAGTAAATTCACCCAGCGATCATATTGACTTTCGCGAGCCCTTGTCATGCTCACCCTAGACGTTACGTCGGTCTTTGGCGTAGCTAAGTCGCTTTTTTTGGGGCGTTTTCATAAAGCTCAGCGATTTAAATTTACTAACATCTATCGCTTCTTAGGCCCCATGCCCATCGCATCACGGTTCTTTGCTAAGCGCTCTTTTTTACGCAATTCCATCTTGTCGATTTCGCGGCGTTTGCTGTAACCTGACCAATCGGCGTAGGCCCACCATGCGGCAGCTAAAACGAAAGGGGCGGCAAACAGCATCCAGTCTTTGGCCCAGTCCCACTGGCCTACGGGGCCAATTTCTAGCCATTTCATGAGCATCAGGGCTAAGCCTAAACCTAAAAAATACATGGTGAACTCCAGTTTTATGACCGCTTAAAAGCCGGCAATTTGAAAAAATTAACTACAAAACCACGCTTTTAAGGGCAAAAGCAGCGGTTTTTATGTCAAAGCCGCTACAAGCCCACAATCGTTAACCGGGCTTTTAGCATCCGTTACGTGCCCTAGGTCAACGCCCCGCCTTAGAATTGCGTTATCTTGTGTATCAAGCGCGTTGATCTTACACCGCTTAGTTGTTTTAAAGGAAGACCATGAAACTCCAACTCATCTCTGCTGCTGTTATTGTTCTGTCCGCTGTTGCTACTCCAGCTATGGCTGACACAGCCTTGGCCACGTCTAAAAACTGCATGGCTTGCCACGCAGTCGCCACCAAAATGGTGGGCCCATCGTACAAAGATGTTGCCGCCAAATATGCGGGCGATGCAGATGCCGTCAAAAAGCTGGCCATGTCTATCCAAAAAGGCAGCACCCCCGGCAAAGGCAACTGGGGCCCTGTGCCTATGCCTGCTAACACACAAGTTAGCGAAGCCGAAGCTACAAAACTGGCAGCTTGGGTGTTGACACAGAAGTAAGCTATTGGCTACAAGTAAGCTATTGGCTACGCTGGGGAGATAGGCACTGACTGGTATCCAGCGGCCTTTGCAGCGCAGTATAAAATACGTTTTACATAACTACGCCTCACCTACTAGTAGGTGTCGGCGTATTTTTTTAGCTCCCACGCGCTTACATGGGCGTTAAAAGCATCCCACTCTTGGCGTTTGAGCTTAACAAACTCGGCGCAAAAGTCACTGCCTACTTGCTCTGTCAGCACCGTGTCTGCCGCCAACGCATCCACTGCCGTTCTCAAGTCGCGCGGCAGTTGCGCGGGCATCGTGCCATGCTTGGCATGCTGCTCGTACAAGTCAACACCGCAAGCTGCTGGGGCCACCATGGATGAGTCTATGCCGTGCAGCCCCGCTGCCAGCGTAGCGGCAATGGCAGCATACACATTGCACGACGGATCGGGCAAACGCCACTCGATGCGCCCGGCCACTGTGCGAACCAAACAAGTGCGGTTGTTGTCCCCATAAGCCTTCCACACCGGCGACCAGGTCGTGCCCGATGCACTATCGCTGCTGGCCAAGCGTTTGTAGCTGTTAACGGTGGGAGCGCACAGGGCGGCCAATGCATCGGCGTGGTGCAGCAAGCCTGCCACAAAGCTGTAACCTGTTGCACTGAGCTCTAAAGGGTCGGCCAAGTTGGTAAACACTGCTTTGCCTTGCGCGTCAGTGATGCTCAAATGAAAATGCAAACCGCTGCCTGGTGCTTGGGCAAACGGCTTGGGCATGCAGCTAAAGACCATGCCATGCTGCTGGGCCACAGCATGGGCTGTCATTTTGAACAACATGTAGCGGTCGGCAGCGGCCAGTGCGTCGTCAAACTTGTAGTTTATTTCATACTGGCCGCAGGCATCTTCATGGTCTATTTGTTGCAACTCAAAGCCCAGCGCAGTCAGGGCTTTGCGCATAGCATCCAAAAAACCTTGGTTGCGATAAATGGCTTTCAGGTCATACGACGGCTTGTCTAGTTGGTCGGCGGCGTCTGCTTGGCTCCATTGACCCGAGGCATCTTGCTTTAGCAAAAAAAACTCAGGCTCGATACCAACCCACAAAGTCCAGCCTTTGGATTGCAAACGCTCTACTTGTCTTTTCAGCACTTGGCGCGAGCATGTCGCCAGCGGCTCTCCGCCCACAAAACCGTCGCATACGGCGTGCGCCACCCCGGGCATAAAGGGCAACGGCATCAACGAGCCGGCTTGCACGCGGCCATAGTATTCGCTGTGTTTACCGAAGCGGCCTAGGCCCGTACCCCAAATGCTCGGCCCGGCAAAACCAGCGCCAGTGTTAACCCATTCTTGCAAATTGGCCAGCGGCAACAGTTTGCCTTTTGCCACTCCATGTATGTCTGCAAATTGGGCCAGAACACTGTGGATACCTTGGGCACTTAAACGCTCTAGCGTTTGGGTTAGCGTTTGCTCGATGGTCATGGGCAGGTCCTTGTTTTTTACACGGGACTGTCAATGCGAATCCACGTTGTCTTGGTTTCGGTGTACTTGTCAAACGCATGCAGCGACTTGTCGCGCCCTACACCGCTTTGTTTAAAGCCCCCAAACGGCACCGTAATATCGTCTTCGTCATACTGGTTCACATGCACCGTGCCAGCGCGCAGCGCACGCGCCACACCGTGGGCTTTGTTCAAGTCTGCAGTCCACACACCCGCTTGCAGGCCGTATACGCTGTCGTTAGCTTGGCGCACTGCATCGGCTGCATCGGTAAACGTGAGCACCGACAGCACAGGGCCAAATATTTCTTCACGCGCAATGGCCATCTGGGATGTCACGCCGTCAAAAATCGTCGGCTGAACATAGCACCCACCCGTGGCCTGCAGCGCCTGCTGGCCACCTACTATCAGCCGGGCACCTTCACTCTTGCCGCTATCTATGTAGCGCAAAATGCTACTGAGCTGGGTTTGGTCCACAATCGCGCCCATGGTCGTAGTAGGTTCTAGCGGGTTAGCGGGCATGTAGTTGGGCACTAAAGCCAGCGCTTTTTCTAGGAATTTGTCTTTGATGCTGGCCTCCACATACAGGCGCGAAGGTGCATTGCAGCTCTCACCCTGGTTAAAAAATATGCTGCCAATTGCAGCCTCTACCGCTTTGTCTAAGCTTGGACAGTCAGCAAAGACAATGTTGGGTGATTTGCCGCCCAGCTCGGTCCAAGCGCGTTTTAAATTACTTTGTCCAGCCATGACATGGATTTTCTTGCCTACAGGGGTGGAGCCGGTAAAGGCAATGCAATCTACACCCATGTGCAAAGCCAATGGCGAACCCGCCTCAACACCGTAACCCGTTACTACGTTAAACACCCCGGCAGGTATACCAGCCTCTAGAGCCAGCTCGGCCATGCGCAAAGCAGTTAACGGTGATTTTTCGCTAGGTTTGAGCACCACGCTATTGCCTGCCGCCAGTGCAGGTGCAATCTTCCATGCTGCCATGATCATCGGGTAGTTCCACGGCACAATCACGCCCACCACGCCTACAGGCTCGCGGGTGATCAAGGCCAGCGCCGTGTCTGCTGTGGGCGCAATTTCATCGTATATTTTGTCCACCGCTTCGCCGTACCAGCGTATGCAGTTGGCTGCACTGTTCACATCCACGGCTTTGGCATAGCGAATAGGTTTGCCCATGTCTAGCGTTTCGGTCAGGGCCAGTTCATCGCCATGCGCCATTAGCAAATCAGCAAACTTAATCATGGTACGTTTGCGTTGTGCTGGCGCTAGCCCACGCCATCTCTTGTCGTCAAAAGCCTTACGCGCAGCCATTACTGCTGCGTCTATATCAGCCTCTGCACAACGCGCTACATGGGTCAGCACACGCCCATCGACAGGCGAAATGCAGTCAAACACAGCACCGCTGTGGGCGCTGACACGCTGGCCGTTAATCAACGCGCGTCCATCGAATTTTAAGTTGTGCATATTAGCCATTGTGGTCACGATGCTCTCATTAGAAAGGTCTTAGCAGGCCAAGCTGGCACCACTGACAGCGCCAAAAACAAACGGGTTGACAGCATTGTCAACCCCGTTTGTATTTAAAAAATATGACTAAAGAACAGTGCTTTACACTGCTAAATTAGTAAATTAGAAAGATACTACGATGGATGTGCCCAGCAATAAGTTGGACTTCTTGTAGCCTCCATCCAGGCGCTGGAACACGGCGCCGTTTGCACCGTCCATACGAACTTCAGTCTTTAAAGTAGTGCTGGGGTTAAATAAATAGTTCATGCCCAAAGACAGCGCATACCGATTGACACCTTTGTCGACATCTGGCTGAAACCAAGTGTTGGTTCCAGTACCATCATCTTCCCATGCCGGGCCAAAGCCGTTGCGGTTATCTGCCACACCACCAAACATACCCCCACCATTTTTAGCATTGTTAATAAAATCGTACCTTGCAACCAATTGCGCCCGTGGCGTAACTTTATAACCTACCAGGCCTGAGACACCCACCCATTTGGCATCACCGCCATTAAAGGATTTAGCTTTATGACGGCCTACTGCAATCTGACCTTGCACCGTCAAGTCACCACGTGTGTAGTAAGCGTCAACCTCGTACATATCAAAACGCCCTGGTGTCGTGGCCTTGTCTGCAAACGAATGACCACCCCAAAATCCCACACCTGTAAATTCATTTATAGAGTAATCAATACGGTAAACCAGCGCAGGCTTCTTGTCGTTCGCTTCACGTGCAGCTTGGTTCACATTGCCTACAAGAAGTTTGCTAGTCCACGGGCCACGCACTACTTCAAAGCCTGCGCCGGTGTAATAAGTAAGCGCTGTAAAGTCGTACAGCATGTTGTGCGTAACCAAAGGATTCAGGTTGGCAGGCGTCAACTCATAACCTGACCAGTCAGGTATTTGGCCAGCAATCAACCTGGTTTTTTCGTCACCCAAAGGCACGGACACCGAGGCCTCGTGCACGATAGAGCCTGCACGGAAAGCTGAGCCTGCTGATTTGTGCGGCATGAGCGTCAGGCGCCACTTGTTGCCACCGTTGGTCTCTTTTTGAATATCCAGCATCGCCGTACCAAAAAAGCTGTTGTCAAATGTATAGGCATCAGTACTCGGCAAGCCATTGGCACCGGGGGGCGTGGCACCGTCTAGATTATTTAAAAACGTAAAGCCAGCACGCTTTTGGCTAGAGCTGTAAATAAAAGTCGGGTCAATCACGCCGTTAATTTTTAAGCCTTTAAGGCCAGCGGCTTCGAAAGCGTCTTCTGTAGATTCCGCTTTGATTTTGACCCGGTTAAATTCTTGCGGGTCTATCGCGCCTGCGGTCGCAGCCGAAGCAGGAGCGGGAGATGCTGGTGAAGTCGCATCTATTTTTTGTGTCAAGATTTGAAGTTGCTTCTTCAGCAACTCCAACTCTTGTTTAAGTTCCGCATTGGTTTGCGCATGGGCGTTGTGCACCATGGGGAATGCAGCCGCAACTGCTAAGGCCAAAATTGACAGTTTATTTTTCATAGTAGCTCCAAAAAAATCAATCCGTTTTAAGCACCCGTGCCGCGAAATGCAGCAGACATCTCACGTGCGCGTTTGCGTTCAGTGCGCGCAATCCAAATACTGGCCAGCACCACACCCAAGCTGACAACTAGTACCGTCAGCGTGGCAATCGTATTCACACTAGGACTAAGGCCCAGCCTAGCGCGGCTAAATATCACAATCGGCATAGTGGTAGACCCCGGGCCAGACAAAAATGCAGACAACACAACATCGTCTAAAGAAAGCGTAAATGTGAGCAACCAAGCAGACCCTAAAGCCTGCGAAATCAATGGCAGCGTAATAAGAAAGAACACTTGCCAAGGACGGCAACCCAAATCTTGAGCAGCCTCTTCAAGCTGCGGGCTCATCTCTTGCAGGCGTGACTGCACCACCACCGTGGCGTAGGCCATGCCCAGCAAGGTGTGGCCTAGCCAGATGGTCATCATGCCCCGCTCTGGAAAACCAAAAGTGCGCTGCACTGACACAAGCATGAGCAACAATGACAAGCCTATGATCACTTCAGGCATAACCAAAGGCGAGTTCACCATGCCTGCAAACAAAGTGCGCCCAGGAAACCTTTTAAAGCGGTTCAGCGCTAATGCAGCTAGCGTGCCTAGCACGACCGAGGCACACGCTGTGAGAAACGCAATTTGCAGTGAGCGCTTAAAACCTAAAATAATTTCAGTGTCTTTAGACAATTCCTCGTACCAGCGCAGTGACCAGCCTCCCCAGGTAGTGACCATGGGACTGGCGTTAAAGCTAAGCACAATCAAAGTAATTATGGGCAAATAGAGGAAGACAAAAACCGCTGTCATCCAGGTCCTGGAAGTCATTTTTCCAGCATTCAAACGCCCATTGCTTAGCATTATGCGTGCCCCCCGCTGGTGTTTTCGGCTTGATACTTGTTAAACCAAGCCAGCGGCACAATGATCAGTAGCACCATCACCACGGCCACGGTGGCAGCCATAGGCCAGTCGTTATTACTGAAGAATTCGTCCCAAAGCACACGACCAATCATCAAGGTTTGCGGCCCACCAAGCAGCTCAGGAATCACAAATTCGCCCACGCACGGAATAAACACCAGCATGGAGCCAGCGATGATGCCGCTTTTGGACAATGGCACCGTTATTCGCCAAAAGGCCTGCCATGATGTGGCCCCCAGGTCGAGCGCCGCTTCCAACAAACGTAAATCCATTTTGACCAAGTTAGCGTACAGCGGCAAAATCATAAAGGGCAGGTAGGTGTAGACCATACCCAGCACCAATGAAAATGGCGTATTCATCATCTTCAAGGGCTCAGAGATCAGGCCTGCCCCCATCGCAATGTTGTTGAAAACACCGTTGTCAGCCAGCAGCATCTTCCACGCATACACGCGCAACAGAAACGAAGTCCAAAAGGGTAGCATGACCAACATCAACAGCGCAGGCCGCTTCTCAGGTGCGCTGCGCGCAATAAAGTAGGCAAATGGGTAGGCTATAAATAAACAGATAACCGTGGTGATGGCCGCAAACTTCAGCGAGCTGAGGTAGGTGCGAAGGTACAGGTCATCTTGTGCAATGTAGATGTAGTTGCCCAATTTGATTTTGAGCTGCAAGACACCTTCCGTCCACAAAAAAAGTTCTTTAAAAACGACGTTGTCCATCTCAGACACGCTAATTTTAAAAACAATCAAGAACGGGAGCAGGAAAAAAGACAGCAAGAATAGCAAAGGTATACCAATCACTAACTTGCGGCCCCACGCTCCCGTAAACTTTTCATACAGGGAGGACGGGGACAAGGCAAGCGCAGTCATGGTTAACTTACCGGGTTAGCACAACCACATCGCTACCGCACCACCATACATAGACCTTGTCACCCCAAGTCAAGGCACTGGCTTCGTGGCGTGCGGCATTGGTTTGCGTAACTTTCACTACCGTACTGCTACCCTCAATTAGCACGTGGTAGGTAGTTAGGCTACCTAAATACGCCAAATCCTTAACCGTACCCTGCACCACGTTGTAACCTACTTGGGCCAAAGACTCTCTGTCCTCGTCGTTAGGCGGAGTGGTTTGAATGGTGATTTTTTCAGGCCGTACAGCCACGTGCACAGGCATACCGCTGGTGCCGGTAATGCCATGGTTAATGTAATGCTGGCACTCTGGGGTAGAGATCACCACGTGGTCCGGTTCATCTACTGTCACAGTACCCTTGAACAGATTTACACTGCCAATAAAATCTGCCACGAAGCGACAGTTGGGCGTTTCATAAACTTCCGCAGGACGGCCAATTTGCAAAATTTTACCTTCGCTCATCACGCCTATGCGAGTAGCCATGGTCATGGCTTCTTCTTGGTCATGGGTCACCATCACGCAGGTGACGCCCACTTTTTCAATAATATCCACTAACTCCAGCTGGGTTCTCTCGCGCAGTTTGGCATCTAACGCACCCAATGGCTCGTCCAGTAAAAGCAACTGAGGCCGCTTGGCCAAGCTGCGTGCCAGCGCCACACGCTGCTGCTGGCCACCCGATAGCTGGTGTGGTTTGCGCTTAGCGTAAGCTTTAAGCTGAACTAGGTCCAGCATTTGGTCTACCCGGGTTTGAATTTCATCCTTAGGCATTTTGTCGCGGCGCAGGCCAAAGGCAATGTTGTCCCACACACTGAGGTGCGGAAACAGTGCATAGCTTTGGAACATCATATTGATAGGTCGCTCATAAGGAGCGAGCGACACAATGTCGTTACCTGCTAGCACTATTTGGCCCGAAGTGGGCTTGTCAAAGCCTGCCAACATACGAAGTAAGGTGGACTTGCCGCAGCCCGATGAGCCAAGCAATGCAAATATTTCGCCCTGCGCAATGTCCAGCGACACGTCGTCCACAGCAAATACATCACCAAACTGTTTGACGACGCGTTTGATTTGCAGAAACGGAACTGCTGCCTGCTTGTTTGCAGGCGCAGGGGTACTTACATCCGTAGCCACTGGGATACCTTTACTTCGAATGAGTTTTGATGAATCAAAGACCAGTTTTAAATGCTGTGTAAGCTCGAGTCACCTGACGGCGAATATCGTTGTTAATAGCTTTGGGAGGCTGCATGTTGGCCATGTCGGCGGCCACCGGAAATACAGTGGGGTTTTGCGCCATCTCTGGCTTGATAAATTTGCGTGACTCTTTGTTGGGGTTGGCGTAGAAGACTTTGTTTGTAATAGCAGCGTGCACCTCGGGGCGCATGATGTAGTTCATGAACAAATGCGCATTTTTAGGGTGCGGTGCATCCACAGGGATTGCCATCATGTCAAAAAACAAAATGCCCCCGTTCTTGGGAATCAGTGCAACGATATCCTGACCAGTTTTGCCGTCTAATGCGCGCCTGCGTGCAATGTTGATGTCGCCTGACCAGCCTAGGGACAAGCAAATCGAACCTCCAGCCAAGTCATTGATATAACCTGAGGAACTGAACAATGTGACGTAAGGCCGTATTGACTTGAGGACGGCACTTGCCTCGGTATAGTCAGCCGCATTTTTACTGAAAGGATCCTTGCCTAAAAAATGCAGTGCCGCTGGCAACACTTCAGTAGCACTGTCTAATACGGAGACACCACAGCTTTTTAGTTTACTAACGTACTTAGGATTAAAGAACAGCTCCCACACGTTAGCAGGCATCGGCTCTGCACCCAAGGCAGCTTTTACTTTGGCCGTGTTAATACCGATCGTGGTGTAGCCCCACAGCCAGTTCACCAAAAATTGATTGCCAGGATCTAGGCTGGCAATTTGGCTTTGTACATCAGGGTCTAAATTTTTCAAATTCGGTAACTGGTCTTTGTCGAGCTTGCGCAACAAGCCGCCATCCATTTGCAGCCTGGCCCAGTTCGATGAGGGCACCACGATGTCATAACCAGTCTTACCTGCTACCAGTTTAGCGTGCACAATTTCGTTGTTGTCAAAGGTGTCATAACGCACCTTGATACCGGTTTCTTTTTCAAAGTTTGAAATCGTATCTTCGGCAATATAGTCAGACCAGTTGTAGATATTAAGCACCTTCTCCTCTTGCGCTACCGCTGCTATTGCGGACAGCCCCAACAACCCAACCACAGCACGTCGTGCTAGGTTTTTGAAAATTACTTTACCAGCGAATTTATTATCCATTTTAGTACTCCTAGAAAATTGATCAAAACACATTGTTAATTAATCCTACCCAATAAACGTACCATGCTCAATGCTAGCAATCCCTATGCCAGTAATCCCTAGGCCAACCAGCCATTCTTTTTGACTTCGTTATATGTTAAGTCTAGACAGCGAAGTATCAGTGCCACCATCTCGTCGATTTGCGCGTGGGTAATGATGAGCGGTGGAGAAATAATCATCCGATCACCCACAGCGCGCATGATGAGCCCATTGCTAAAGCAGTGGCCACGGCAAATCATGCCGACGCTGTGGTCTGGGTCAAAGCGCTCTCGCCGAGCTTTGTTTTTTACCAACACCAAGCCTGCGACCAAGCCGCAGGTTTCAGCAAGACCAACCAACGGATGATCATTAATTTCCAGGTACTTTTTGGCTAAATACGGTGCCAGATCGTTGCGCACGCGCAGCGGTAACTCTTCCTTTTCCATAATGGCCACGTTGGCCAATGCCACAGCGCAGGCTACTGGGTGTCCGCTGTAGGTATAGCCATGGTTAAACTCGCCGCCTTGCTCAATTAAAACTTTGGCCACGCGGTTGCCCACCATGACACCACCTAGAGGGATATAGCCGCTTGTAATGGCTTTGGCAAAAGTTACTAAATCGGGCTTGTAGCCAAACTTCTCGTAGCCAAACCAATGGCCTAGCCGGCCAAACGCACAAATCACTTCGTCACTGATCAGCAATATGCCGTACTTGTCGACAATGCGTTGAATTTCTGGCCAGTAAGTTGCCGGCGGAATAATCACACCTCCAGCACCTTGCAAAGGTTCGGCGATAAACGCCGCCACTTTGCTTTCGCCAATTTCTAAAATTTTGGCCTCTAGCCAGCCTGCAGCACGCAGTCCAAATTCGTCTAATGACTCGCCTGGCAGACCATTTTCGAAATGGTAGGGTTGTTCAATATGGGTGATGTTAGGAATAGGTAAATCGCCCTGTGCATGCATACCCACCATACCGCCCAAAGAGGCACCCGCCATGGTGCTACCGTGATACGCATTGATGCGGCCAATAATCACTTTGCGCTGTGGCTGGCCCAGCAGGTCCCAGTACCTGCGCACCATGCGCACATTGGAGTCGTTGCTCTCGCTGCCGCTTGACGAGTAAAAAACGTGCTGAAAACTGCGATCGCCGACATTGGGGGCTAAAGACGCCAGCTTGGCCGACAGCTGCACTGCAGGAACATTGGTAGTTTGAAAAAAGCTGTTGTAGTAGGGCAGCGTCATCATCTGGTGGTGCGCAGCATCGGCCAGCTCTTTGCGGCCGTAGCCTACATTCACACACCACAAACCACTCATGGCATCTAACATGCGGGCACCTTCAGAATCCCACACATAAATGCCTTCGGCCTTGGTGATAACGCGGGCACCTTTGCTGGAGAGTTGCTTAAAGTCAGTGAACGGATGCAAAAAATGCGCGCTGTCCAAAGCTTGGATCATGGCGGTGTCAACTACGGTGTTCATGGTGCTACTTTCGGTGGAAATGGAGTGAGATTTAGCTGCAAGTACCAACCAAGGCAGGCGCTGTACGCCTACACATGGAGCAGTAGATGCTCTCGCTCCCAAGGTGAAATAACCTTCATAAATTCATCAAACTCAAGCTCTTTAATTTCTGAATACACGGTGATAAATTCTTTGCCCAAGACTTCATGCAAATCAGATTCTTTGCGCAACCAGTCCAGTGCTTCACCCAAGCTGCGCGGCAATGAGTAAGGTGCCAGATAAGCGTCCCCCTTCATTTCTGCTTTGGGTTTAATTTTGTTTTTCAAACCCAAGTAGCCGCACGCCAAGGTCATGGCCAACGCCACATAAGGGTTAGCATCAGCGCCAATCACACGGTTTTCTACTCGCCGCGCCTCAGGTGTAGAGATGGGTGAGCGAATGCCTACCGTGCGGTTGTCATAGCCCCATTCAATGTTGATGGGTGCTGCGCTGTT
This sequence comes from Polaromonas sp., assembly GCA_043747295.1. Lineage (GTDB taxonomy): Bacteria > Pseudomonadota > Gammaproteobacteria > Burkholderiales > Burkholderiaceae_C > JAAFIP01. The sequence continues at coordinate 11,753 of JAYTPK010000108.1, forward strand.
GCGCGACAAGCGACGGTAGCTGTTAACGTAGGGTGCTACCAGCACCATCGCTGCTGGTATATAGCGCTGCAATCCACCGATGTAGTGCATAAAAGATTCAGATGGAGTGCCATCCTCGTTGCTGAAGATGTTTTTACCAGTGGCTTTGCTCAATATACTTTGGTGAACATGCATTGCACTACCAGGCTCGCCTGCTATAGGCTTGGCCATAAAGGTGGCGTACATGTTGTGGCGCAGTGCAGCTTCGCGCACGGTGCGTTTGAAGAAGAAAACCTCATCGGCCAAACCCAAAGGTTCTGCGTGGAAAAAGTTAATCTCCATTTGACCAGCGCCCACCTCATGAATCAAAGTGTCAACGTTGAGCTCCATCTTTTCACAGTAGTCGTAGATTTCTTCAAACAGCGGGTCAAACTCGTTTACCGCATCAATACTATAGGCTTGGCGCGATGTTTCAGCGCGGCCACTGCGGCCGATCGGCGCTTTAAGTAGCGTATTTGGGTCGGTGTTACGGGCAGTCAGGTAAAACTCTAACTCGGGTGCGACGATGGGTTGCAAGCCTTCGGCAGCAAACAAATCGCACACCCGGCGCAGCACCGAACGCGGCGCAAATGGAACCAGGTTACCTGCATTGTCAAAGCAGTCGTGAATCACCTGCGCGGTAGGGTCGGTAGCCCAAGGTACGATGCGAACGGTAGATGGATCGGGCCGCAGTTGCATGTCCTTGTCGGTAGGGTCGATGACATCGTAGTAGCTACCGCTCTCAGGAAACTCGCCTGTAACACCCATGGCCACAATGGCCTCGGGCAAGCGCATTCCGCGGTCTTCGGTAAATTTGGCACGAGGCAAAATTTTGCCGCGTGCAACGCCAGTTAAATCAGGCACCAGACATTCAACTTCAGTGACGCGGCGCTCGTTGAGCCATTGTTCTAGCTCATTGAAAGTGGTTGCTTTTTTATCGTACATAGTTTCCTTACCGCTGCGGTTAGCAGCGTATAGTTAAGCGGTAGCCCTACCCCGCTGGCGTGCACGGCACGCATCACCAAATGCAGTAAAAATGGCCGCATAAAAAGGTGTTTCCCAAAATTTCCACTCAGGGTGCCACTGCATCGCATAAGCAAACGAGCGTGCACCAATCACCTCAAACGCCTCAACCAAGCCGTCTGGGCCGTGTGCCATGGCACGCAAGCCCTGTGCCAGCTGGGCTACGCCTTGTCCGTGCAGCGAATTAACTTGGGCCGAAGTGGCCCCAGCCCACTGGTGCAACCTGCTGCCCGGCTCGAAATGCACAGCATGGCTTGGAGCGTACTGCACATCGTAGGACTGATCGGCCCTCTCGCGGTGGTCTTGCAGACCAGGGACATGGTGCACACGTTGGTGCAAGCTGCCACCCATGGCCACGTTGATCTCTTGAAACCCTCGACAAATACCAAGTAATGGGATTTGCTGCGCTACACACGCCCTGACCAACGCTAGTGTGAGTACATCACGCTCTGGGTCTAGCGGCAGATTTGAGTCTGCGACTTCTTCCCCAAAATGTGATGGATGCACGTTAGAAGGTGATCCAGTCAACATTACACCGTCCACTAAACAAAGCAATTGGTCGATTTGACCTTCATCGCACAGCGGAAAAACCACAGGCTGGGCACCAGCACCTTGTTTGACAGCTCGAGCGTATTTGTCGCCAAGGATTAGATAAGGTAGTTGACGCTCTGCATTGCCCAGCAGCCGATGGTCGGCGGGTAGCCACACCATGCTGGGCATAGGCTTCATAGGCTCGCCTTGAAGTGTTTTTTTTCAGTCATAAACTATTGTGGCAGAGTAATTGGTTTGCCATAAGTGCCAGTTTGATAAAGCCTAGGGTTCCACTTTACACTAGAGCCTAATTAGCTGCCTAACACTGCACCCGTATGTTGTCTGAACTTTTACTGTCTGAAATGGCGCGCCTTGGCCGCAAGGACAAGCTGCCCTTGCACCGCCAGCTCTACGAGGCAATGCGCCGCGCTATTTTGGACGGCAAACTGACTGCGGGTGACCGACTTCCGTCCAGCAGAGAGCTAACGCAAGACCTGGGTTTGTCACGCAACACGGTGGTAGCAGCACTAAGCCAGCTGAGCGTAGAAGGCTATTTGGTCAGCCGCGTGGGCAGTGGGACTTTTGTCAACGACAACGTGCCTGTTGTGCCAGCCCTACGCCATTTGCCCAAACTACTGCCCAAAGCACAGCTTTCGCGCCGAGGCCAGTTACTGGCCACCACCTTTTGCGCCACACAGCTGGAGGTTCAACCTTTTTGCACCCAAGTGGCGGACTTCAGCGGTTTTCCTATCGCGCTATGGCAACGCTTGCAAAACAAGCATTGGCGCATGGCGTACGCCGAAATGCTGGACTACAGCAACACTGGCGGCTACGCACCGCTGCGACGAGCCTTGACTGACTATTTGCGGGTATCGCGCAGTGTGCCACTGGATGTAGAGCAGGTAATCATTACCAGCGGCACCCAACAGTCGCTAGAGCTGTGCGCCCACCTGCTGGCAGACCATGGCGATACCGTGTGGATAGAAGATCCTGCCTACTGGGGCGCAGTCAAAGCTTTTTCGGCCACCGGGCTGCACCTGCACCCCGTGGCGGTAGACCATGAGGGAATTGCCCCGCAAGCAGTAGACGCGGCCCACCCACCGCGTATGATTTATGTAACCCCGTCGCACCAGTACCCAACCGGCGCGGTGATGTCGCTGGCGCGGCGACATCAAATATTGTCGCTGGCCAAGCAGCACAAAGCCTGGTTACTAGAAGACGACTACGACAGCGAGTTTCGCTTCAGCGGCCCACCTATTTCTTCCTTGGCAGGGTTAGATTCAGACGCACGTGTGCTGTACATGGGCTCGTTTTCCAAGGTGCTGTACCCGGGGCTTAAGCTGGGCTATTTGGTGGTGCCCAAAGAACTTATAGCCCCTTTTAAACAAGCCCACTACGACCTGAACCGACCGGGCCAACTGCCCTTGCAAGCAGCGTTGGCCGAATTTATTGAAATGGGGCATTTCGCCAGCGCGCTGCGTAAAGCGCGCCTGCGCTATGCCCAGCGGCGCAGTTGCTTGCTACAAGCCCTGCGGCCTTGCCTAGGTAGCCTGGCGCACATCAGTGGCGCAGAGCAAGGCCTGCACTTGTGTTTGCGGCTGCCAGTCCAGGTAGACGATGTGGCACTGGCCCAACGGATTGCCCAACTGGGCCTGACAGTGCGCGCGCTGTCGGCCTACTGCTTAGACCGCAAAGATACCAAAGGTTTGGTGATCGGCTATGGCTACGCGCCATTGATCGACATTGCCCGCTGTGGCCCGATATTGGCCACAGCGATTGCCGCAGAGCTGGCCACTCTCAACGCAGTTTGAGGGCTTTGCTATTGCGCACTGGTGGGCTGTGGGATGGCGCAATCGGCAAAAATTACAGCTTGTCGCGCAGCTGGTGAAACAGCATGCCCAGCACCAAGCTGGGCATGCGCAGCAGCGCCCCGCCCGGAAATTTGCGGTGTTGCAGGCGGGCAAACACATCAAAACGCTCAGCCTGTCCGGCAATGGCTTGGGCTGCCAAACGGCCAGCCAGTCCTGTAAGTGCTACGCCGTGACCACTAAAGCCTTGCAAGTAATACAGGTTATCCGCCAACCGGCCAAAGTCGGGCGCGCGGTTCATGCTGATGTCTACAAAGCCGCCCCACACATAGTCAATACCTGCGTTTTGCAACTGAGGAAACACTTGGTGCATGCGCGCTGCCATCACTTGCTCTAAATTAGCAGGAGTTTTGGCGCTGTAGCTGACCTTGCCGCCAAACAACATGCGGTGGTCGGCACTGAAGCGAAAGTAGTCCAAAACAAAATTATTGTCACACACCGCAGCGTTATGGGGGATTAAGCTTTTGCACAGCTGGGGGTCCAGTGGGTTTGTGGCCACAATGTAGGTACCCACAGGCATGATGCGCGGCGCAATTTCAGGAGCCACGCGCGGGCCGTACTCACCCAGCATGCAGTTACCGGCCAGCACGCCAAAGCTGGCATGCACCACACCACTGGCTGTGTGAGCCAGTATCTGGGCGCCGCGCCGCAAATCCACCACGGGTGAATGCTCAAAAATTTGTACCCCGAGTGCGCGCGCAGCGCGCGCCAAACCCAGGCCGTACTTAAGCGGGTGCAGGTGGCCCGACACGCTCTCATAAGCTGCGGCGCAGTAATGCGGGCTTTGGATATGGCGCTGCACATCAGCGCCTTGGGCAAAGTCGCACTCTAAGCCATAGTGGTCTTTTTGTTCTTGCAGGCTGCGCTCTAGCGCGCGGGCTTTGCGCGGCGAGTCGGCCACGTACAAATAGCCTTTGGTCCAGTCGCAGTCAATGCCGTACTGCGACGTGCGCTGGTCAATCATGCCAATGGCTTCTAGCGACATGTCCCATGCTAAGCGGGCATCAGCTTTGCCCAGCTGCTGCTCAAACGGTTCTTGCCCGCTGGCAAAGCCCACGATGGCTTGGCCGCCGTTGCGCCCCGAGGCACCGCTGCAAATGCGGTCGGCCTCCAGCACGGCCACGCTGTAGCCACGCTGGGCTAGCTCTACGGCCGCTGACAACCCCGCAAAGCCCGCACCCACCACCACCACATCTACATGCACATCGCCCTGTAGAGGGGCCAGGCCTGCATCGCGCTGCGCACTGGCTTCGTAGTAGCTTTTTTGATTGAGCTGGGTGTCTGACTGCAATAGCATGGCGCGTTTACCTCTGGGTAAATAAGGAACAGAATTGGGCTGGCCGCTAGGCTAGCTTGGCCACTTGGCCACACAGGTACGTCCACACAAATGTTGCCGCAGCATTGGTGGTGAGTTCGGCATGGTCATACGCAGGGGCCACTTCCATGCAGTCCATGCCCACCATGTTGAGCGGGGCCAGTTCTTCTAAAAAGGTCAGCACCTGCGAGCTGCTCATGCCACCCGGCTCCGGCGTGCCGGTGCCGGGGGCAAAGGCAGGGTCTAAGCAATCAATGTCCAAAGATAAATAACACGGCATATTGCCAATGCGCTGTAATATTTGGGTAATGGTAGGTTGTAGGTTCGCGCCATCCAAGCCGCGCAAGGCACGGGCGTCATAAATCAAACCTCCTTGATCTTGCACATACTCCCGCGAAGCCCGCTCACCGCTAGAGCGCAGGCCAATTTGCACAGTGTGCTGCGGGCTGACCAAGCCTTCTTGCAGCGCTTCATAGGTCCAAGTGCCGTGGCCTGAAGGCTCGCAAAAATGGTCAGTCCAGGTATCACAATGTGCGTCAAAGTGCACCAACGCCATTGGCCCATAGCGGGCATGCGCAGCGCGCAGCAAGGGCAGTGTGACAGAGTGATCGCCCCCTAAAAACACGCAATGGTGCTTGGCCATCAAGGCGCTGGCTTGCTGCTGTATGTGGCTGCGCACCTCGGCCAGTGGGGACGCATTGGTCAGGCGCATGTCCAGCGCATCGCCTAAATGGTTCACCGGCGTCACGTTAAAAAACGGGTGCAACCCGTCGCACAGCATCAAGCTGGCACGCCGAATCTCTTGCGGCCCAAAGCGCGCACCAGGCCGGTTGGTCACAGCCCCATCAAACGGCACGCCTGCAATGGCAAATGGCTGGTCTTTCAGCACAGGAGCGGCTAAAAATCGGTTGCTATTGCTGGCGTAAGCAAATTGTCCTGTGGCCATGCTGCGTCCTTGATGGTAGGTAGATCAGAATTGGTTTGAATTTACAACATCCTATTGGCTTTTTTAGGAACCAATTTAGACAAGACTTGGCAAACCACTCTAGCAGCGTGGATAGGTTTAGGGCAATTAAATGAACTCTCGGTTGGGAGCAGTAGCAAGAAAGGGTTGAACTGTAGACTGACACTACAAATTTAATAGCTACAGATTCAATGAATACTTGGACTACAGGCCAATTAGGCTGTTAAAAATGCAAAAAGCTACCTCGCAAGGTGGCTTTCAATACTTGGCAAAAATTTATGCCGCAGGTTGGTCTAATTCAAACGCCTTGTGCAGCGCGCGCACTGCCAGCTCCATGTACTTCTCGTCAATCACCACCGAGGTTTTGATCTCGCTGGTAGAGATCATTTGGATGTTGATAGCTTCTTGACTCAAGGCGCGAAACATTTTGCTGGCGATGCCTACGTGGCTGCGCATGCCGATGCCCACGATAGAGACTTTGCAAATTTTGGTGTCGCCCACAACCTCTTGCGCGCCCAGCTTGGGTAGCACGTTGGTTTTGAGCAGGTCAATGGTTTTAGCGTAGTCGTTGCGGTGCACCGTGAAGCTAAAGTCGGTTTTGCCGTCTTTAGACACGTTTTGGATGATGATGTCGACGTCAATATTCGCGTCGGCTACAGGACCGAGAATTTGATAAGCAATACCTGGGGTGTCGGGCACGCCCAGCACAGATATTTTGGCTTCGTCGCGGTTAAAGGCGATGCCCGATACGATGGCTTGTTCCATTTGTTCGTCTTCCTCAAAAGTTATCAATGTGCCAGACTTGGCCTCTTCGTCGATGTTGATGTCCCACGGTGTAAAGCTGCTTAGCACGCGCAGGGGCACTTTGTATTTACCTGCAAATTCAACCGAGCGGATTTGCAAAACCTTGCTGCCCATCGAGGCCATTTCTAGCATCTCTTCAAAGCTTACGGTTTGCAGGCGGCGCGCCTCGGGCACGACGCGCGGGTCGGTGGTGTACACGCCGTCTACGTCGGTGTAGATCAGGCATTCAGCCGCCTTCATGGCGGCGGCCACGGCCACGGCCGACGTATCTGAGCCGCCACGGCCTAGTGTGGTGATATTGCCATTCGGGTCTACGCCCTGAAAGCCAGTCACGATGACCACACGGCCTGCAGCCAAATCAGCGCGGACTTTTTGGTCGTCAATGCTCTCGATGCGGGCTTTGGTAAACGCGCTATTGGTTTTGATCGGCACTTGCCAGCCTGCGTAGCTGACGGATTCCATACCCTCAGCCTGCAAGGCAATGGCAAGCAGCGCAGACGATGCTTGTTCGCCAGTGGCGGCCAGTGCGTCTAGCTCGCGGTGGTACGCATCGGTCGACTTGGCGGGAGCCAGCGCTTTGGCCAAAGCCAGCAGACGGTTAGTCTCGCCGCTCATGGCACTGGGGACCACCACCATTCGGTGGCCTGCGCGCGCCCATTTGGCTACGCGCTTGGCTACACTTTGAATGCGCTCTGGCGAACCCATCGACGTGCCGCCGTATTTATGAACAATTAAAGCCATTTTTATGAGAAATAGACGCTGGATGACACTGTTTTGCCGCCCCAGCAAAGCGTGTGGCAAAGCCTAAGATTATAACTGTGCAGCGCTGCCACCCAAGGGTAAATACTCAATCACATCCAGGGCCCGCTCCACATAGCCCGATGCCACCTTGATGCGGATATGTTTGCCACGGTGGGTGCACGCCGTAATCTGGCTTTGCAACTCGTCTAGTTGCGCTGCACTGGGTGCCACTTTGTGTGTTGTTTTGAGCCAGTGGCGCACCACATTAGCTTGGCGCTCGGGGCTTAGGGCTTGCAGCACGGTAATGCTTGGTGGGGTGCCGGTGATTGCTATGTCTTGTGTAGCTACCTGAGCAAGTAATACTTGGGCTTGCGCAGCATGGCGTGCTGAACGGGCAAAGGTGTCTCTAAACTGCGGGAAAGCTGCTTGCAGTGCGGGCAGCAGGGTATGGCGAATGCGGTTGCGGGTGAATTGCGGGTTACTGTTGGTAGGGTCTTCAATCCAGCCCTGCCCTGCGCTGCCTGCAAAACTGGCGCTACCGGGGTGGCGCGCCTGCAGGCCCTGTGCGGCCAGCCATGTGCGAATCTCTGGCGCAGGCACATGCAGCCATGGGCGCGCTAGCGTGATGCCGTCGCGCACCCATTGCGCAGGCATGGCCGACAAGCCGGGCAGCCCCGCACCCCTGCTGAGCGCTAGCAGCAGGGTTTCAATTTGGTCATCTGCGTGCTGGGCAATTACTATCGTTTTTATAGCTGCTTGAGTAATAGATACTTGGACTACAGCCTGATTTAGCTCTAAAACCTTGCCTACCAAGGCGCTGTAGCGTGCTTTGCGCGCTGCGTCCTCGGGGCTGTCGCCCGCAGCGCCGCGCGCGTGGACATGCACAACATGCAGGGGCACCTGTAAAGCTGCGCAAAACGCCGTGCAATGCGCCGCAAAGTCGTCAGCCGCTGCCTGCAAACCATGGTGAATGTGTATGGCCTGCACCTGGCCGGGGTACTGCCGCGCGCACTGCAGCAGCAGCGCGGTAGAGTCTGCGCCGCCGCTGTAGGCGACGGCTAGGGGTGCAATTAGATTAAATGACTGCATGCCAATAGTGTGATGATTGTTCAGATGTTTCAATGCAAAACCCAATGCAGCGAGTATTTTTTAGAATTAGCATACAATTAATTTTTTAGGAATTAACAATAGTATTGTCTACTGTTAACTCAATTGAAGATCTTGTAAGCGGCCTGGTGTTTTCTCTTCTAGTGTTAGTTAATTTTTCGTTATCTATCAGTTTGGAGATTCTTATGGAAACAAACCTTTTCACCGTCTTTAAAGCTGTGAAGTCCGAGTGCGCGTCACTTATGGGGGTTAAAGCGCCGGGCCGAAAGTGCAAGAGATATTTGAGAGCATGACGACAATCGTTAATAGTTGACGGCCCCCGCCAATACCAACTCCGCTGAGTGAAAACTCAGTGGAGTTTTTTTTGTTGTTGGGGAATTCAGAATTAGGTTTCATCTTTAAATCTGCATCAATACTTGCCTGCCCAAGATTGCCAGCATCAACATTTTTAAGCAATAAACCCATGGTGGTGCCTGTCAGCAGGGCGCAAGCAACTATTATTTTCATAGTTATTCCAGCTCAGACAAGCTAATCGCCTCTTCTGTTGCCCAGCACTCGGCGAATGGTTTCAGGGTTGCGCCTTGCGTCCAGAATGGCGGCGACGAATACTGTTAATCCATCAAATTGGTAGTAGATAGAAAACGGAAACCGTTTGGACGATGTACGGTACAAACCTAGGTGCGACTTGGGATGAATACCGCCGTACAGTCCCAGCGATTCAATGTCTGATGCCAGGCATTGCAGAAAATAATCCCCAACGCCTGCTTCGCGTGCCTCGTAAAAAAAGAAACCCTCCAGCAGGTCATCGCCCGCCGACGGAGTAATCTGCACTTTATGCATGCAATCGGGTCTGTTTGATCTGTGCGGCTTTGGCAAAAATCAGGGCTTTGGCTTCGTCCCAGGCCATAGTTTTACCGGCTTCAATTTCAAGGACGCGCTCGGCCAATATGTCGGCGTGCCAAGCTGGGCTTGGGTTGTAGGCTGAGTCATGTGTCAACGAGTCCCAAAGCACCTCCATGGCCTCTAGGCGTTGCGCAAGGGGAAGTTTGGTTAATTCGGCCATATCCATGATGAAGTCCTATGTAATCTAAGAGAGCTTGGTATTCAAACTCTCTCTACAGCGTCTATTGTGCGATATTTTTATGCAATTTGAATAGCGTGCCTGCCCTTGCGGTACAAACTGGCAACCCTTTGAAGCCGATTTGCAGCCGCACCAGCGCCACAAACCATTACGGTTTTTAACAGTGCATTCTGCTTTACTCCCAATAATGTCCGTGTGTTAACTACTATTGCCCATGTCCGGGCTAGCCTGCAATGAAACGACAATGGATATTGGAATGCTGCCTGCTCATCGGCCTCACCACGCTGGTGCTGCTGGTAGCGGGCTGCAGCACCGTGGGCGGGTCTGCAGGCAGCAGGCCCAGTAGCCCCGGCCCCAGCGCGCAAGGCAACACTCAACCTAACAACAGCGCAACCACCAGCACGCCCGTGCCCGAGCGCCCATCGGCAGGGGCCGCCGCACTAGGCCAAGGCATAGCAGCGTTTAATTTGGGCGATTACGGCGTGGCCGAGCGCAGGTTGATGGAGAGCTTTAAGTTGGGTTTGACCAACACGCCTGATCTTTTGAAGGGCCATAAAACGCAAGCTTTCGTTTATTGCGTAACGGCGCGCACGGCCATGTGCGAGAAATCTTTTGAAGCGGCGTTAAATATTGACCGTAAATTTGCCTTAAGCCCGGCTGAGCGGCAGCAACCTGCATGGAGCCAGGTATTTGCCAAGGTGCAAAAGCGCTACGTGTCTTAGGGAATATGTCAGGCAATATCTTAGATGCTGTGGCTTACTTACTATCCGCCTTAGTGTCGGTATATCGGCCAAAACTTTGCAGCTTGTCGTAGCGCTTGTCTAGCAGTTCTTTCACTTTCAGGTCGCTCACTTGGCGATAAGCATCGTTTAATCCGCGCTTTAAAAACGCCGCCATTTGCTTATGGTCACGGTGCGCACCACCCACGGGCTCGGCAATGATTTTGTCGATCAAGCCTAGCGCTTTTAAGCGGTGCGCGGTAATGCCCAGCTGCTCGGCAGCGTCTTGCGCCCGGTCAGAGGTTTTCCACAAAATACTGGCGCAGCCCTCGGGGCTGATCACGCTGTAGATCGAATATTGCAGCATCAGCACTTGGTCAGCCACGCTAATGGCCAGCGCGCCGCCCGAGCCGCCCTCGCCAATGATGGTGGTGATGATAGGCACCTCAAGCTGCGCCATTTCAAATATATTACGGCCAATGGCCTCAGACTGGCCGCGCTCTTCAGCATCCATGCCGGGGAAGGCGCCCGGTGTGTCGACGAAGGTAAATACAGGCAAGTGGAATTTTTCAGCCGTCTTCATCAGGCGCAGGGCTTTGCGATAACCCTCTGGGCGGGCCATGCCAAAGTTACGCAGTGCGCGCTCCTTGGTGTCACGGCCTTTTTGATGGCCTATCAACATGCAGGCGCTGCCGTTAAAGCGGGCTATGCCGCCCACAATGGATTGGTCATCGGCAAAATGGCGGTCGCCGTGCATTTCGACAAAATCAGTAAAGCACTCGTTGATGTAGTCCATCGTGTACGGGCGCTCGGCGTGGCGCGCGATCTTGGTGATCTGCCATGGCGTGAGGTCGCTGTAGATGTCTTTGGTGAGCTGTTGGCTCTTTTTAGCCAGCTGGTCAATCTCTTCGCTGATGTCTACTGCAGACTCAGACTGCACATAGCGCAGCTCTTCAATCTTGCCTTCCAGCTCGGCAATAGGCGACTCGAAATCTAAGAATATTTTTTTGGCCAAAATTGGCTCCTAGGCAATACGACACTTCTGGTCAACGAGCGCAGTGTAAACCCGATTTGCAGGTTTAGGGGGCTTGACAAGCGCTATTCTTTTGATACTGAAATGGTGTGTTTTTTAGCAGTTAGGGTTAAGGCCATCTGGCTGCCGGGTTTATGGGACGGCTTCGCGGTATCAGGCCGGCACGGGGGACAGTCGCGCAGCTACTCACTACCCAAGCGCCGGGGCAGTACAAAACTAACCTTACTGCCCCATTGCGTCCAAAGAACGCCAAAGGTACCACGTGGCCACGCTGCAATACGGTGCCCAGGCATCGGCGACTTCGCGTATCTCGCTGCGGCTGACGGTCTCGCCCGAGAAGTAGTTGTGGCTGATGCCGTTGATCAGGCCTACGTCGTCCATGGGCAACACGTTGGGGCGGACCATGTGGAAGATTAAAAACATCTCAGCGGTCCAGCGGCCAATGCCGCGAATGGCCACCAGCTCGGCGATGATGGCCTCGTCGTCCATCGCGTCCCAGTTTTTGACAGTCAGTGCGCCGCTGTCAAAGTGCAGCGCTAGGTCGACCAAATATTCAATTTTGCGGGCTGACAAGCCTGCTGCGCGCATGTCGTCAACTTTGAGCTTGAGCACGGCTGACGGTGACATTTTTTTGGACAGCTTGGCAAATTTATCCCAAATGGTTTGCGCAGCTTTCACGCTGATTTGCTGGCCTACGATGGAGCGCGATAGCGTGATGAACGGGTCGCTGCGGCGCCGCAAACAGGCTTCGCCAAACTGCGGAATCAGCCGCTTCATCACCCGGTCTTTTTTGACCAAATGTTTGCACGCGTCGTCCCAATAGTCGGGCGGCGCGGCTGGGTTGTCTAGCACCGAAGGAATAGCTTTTACTATCATTTTTGTAGCTATATAAGCAATAAATACTTGGACTACAAGGCTAAAAGGTTGTTAAAAATGGCTTTACAGGTCATTTTTGCGCCTCCCAAGTGGTTCCAGTGGGTGAATCTTTCAGCACGATGCCTTGGGCCGCTAAATCTTTGCGAATTTGGTCTGCACCCGCGTAATCTTTGGCCGCTTTGGAGGCCGCGCGCTGGGCAATGAGTTTTTCAATGGCTGCATCGTCCAGCCCCACACCTTGTCCAGAGCCTGCTTGCAAATAAGCCTGCGGATTGCCTTGCAAAATGCCCAGCACGCCGCCCAATGCTTTGAGCACGCCTGACAGCTGGGCTGACTGTGTGCGGTTGACCTCGGCAGCCAAATCAAACAACACGGCCACGGCTTCGGGGGTGCCAAAGTCGTTGTCCATGGCGGCTTTGAATTTGGCGGCGTAGGGGCTGGCCCAGTCTAGAGCTACACCCGCAGGCGACAGATCCGCATGCGACAGATCCGCATGCGGCAGATCCGCTGGCGGCACCAAATCTAGCGCGTTGTACAGGCGCTTTAAGCCCAGGCGCGCGTCGTCCAGGCCTGAGTCGCTAAAGTTAAATGGCCTGCGGTAATGCACCCGCACCATAAAGTAGCGGATGGTCTCGCCGTCATAGGTTTTGAGCACGTCTTGGATGGTGAAGAAGTTACCTACCGACTTACTCATTTTCTCGCCGTCAACGTTTAAAAAGCCGTTGTGCAGCCAGTATTTGGCAAAGGTTTTGCCGTTAGCGCCTTCGCTTTGGGCGATTTCGTTTTCGTGGTGCGGAAACTGCAAATCAGCCCCGCCGCCATGGATGTCAAACGTCTCACCCAGCAGGGCACAGGCCATGGCCGAGCATTCGATGTGCCAGCCCGGGCGGCCTGGGCCAAAGGGCGATGGGTATTTGGCATCGTCTGGTTCAGCGGGCTTGGCCGCTTTCCACAGCACAAAGTCTAGTGGGTCGTCTTTGCCACCTAACACGGCCACGCGCTCGCCTGCGCGCAGCTGGTCTAGCGACTTGCCGCTGAGCTTGCCGTAGCCGGGCATTTTGCGCACAGCAAAGTTCACGTCGCCAGCGCCATCACCCGTCTCATCGCCGCTGCCAGCTTGGTAGGCCAAGCCTTTGTTGATCAACTTGGAAATCATCGCTGTCATTTGCGGCACATATTCGGTGGCCCGCGGCTCGTGCGTAGGCACCTGCAAGCCCAGAGCACCCAGGTCGCGGTGCATGGCAGCGATCATCTCGTCAGTGAGGGCGCGAATGGTCATGCCACGCTCTGCCGCGCGCTTGATGATTTTGTCGTCAATGTCGGTGATGTTGCGTACAAAAGTCACCTCGTAGCCACTGGCTACCAGCCAACGCTGCACGGTGTCAAACGCCATCATCATGCGGGCATGGCCCACGTGGCACAGGTCATAAATGGTCATGCCGCACACATACATGCGAACTTGACCGGCA
>JAYTPK010000109.1:0-1848 GCA_043747295.1 Polaromonas sp.
GTGTTGCTTTAAATGCGCAATCAACCCACCCGCTTTAGCCTTAGCAGGCCCGGCCAAGTCGACAAACACGATATTGCTATGCACCGGGTCAACAGTAGCGCCGGGGATTTGCGCAAACGCTGCACCCAGGCGCGTAGCCAGCGCGTGGTCGCCGGCCATGCGGTCAATGTGGTGGTCTAGTGCGTGGATGGCGGCTGCCGCCAAGATGCCGGCTTGGCGCATGCCGCCGCCCGCCATCTTGCGCACGCGGTGGGCGCGGGCAATGAAGTCTTTGCTGCCGCACAGGGCCGAGCCCACGGGTGCGCCTAGGCCTTTGCTAAAGCACACACTCACTGAATCGAAACAGCCTGCGATGCGCTTAGCCTCAGTGCGAGGGTCAGTTTTATTGGCAGCAGCTTGCGCCACAGCTGCGTTAAACAAACGCGCACCGTCTAAATGCGTGGCCAAGCCTTTGCTTTTGGCCAGCTGTGTGGCGGCTTGCACATAGCTAAACAGCAGCAGCTTGCCACCGATGGTGTTTTCTAAAGTCAGCAGGCGGGTTTTGGCAAAGTGCGCGTCATCAGGTTTGATGGCGGCTTCAATGTCGGCCAAGGGCAGCGACCCATCGGCTGCATGCGCCAGTGGCTGCGGTTGCACACTGCCCAGCACCGCAGCACCGCCGCCTTCCCAGCGGTAGGTGTGCGCCATTTGGCCTACGATGTATTCGTCGCCCCGCTGGCAGTGCGCCAAAATGCCGCAAAAATTGCTTTGCGTGCCCGTGGGCGTGAACAACGCGGCTTCAAAACCCAGCATGGTGGCAATTTTGTTTTGCAGTGCGTTGACGGTAGGGTCATCGCCAAACACATCGTCGCCCAGCGGCGCAGCCAGCATGGCAGCGCGCATGGCGGGCGTGGGCTGGGTGACAGTGTCGCTGCGCAGGTCAATGGTAGTGTTCATAACGTTATTTTGCACTTTCGCTAAAAGCCAATTTAAATCCAAAACCCATAAACATAGCACCCGCTGCGCGTTCTAGCCAATGCATACCGCGTTGCAGCACCGCACTGCGCTGGCTGACCCATGCTGCCAGTGTGACGTAGCCTAAGTTCACAGGAATGGCATTCACATTAAACAGCACGCCCAGCGCCAAGAACGCTAGCCACGGCTGTGACGCAGTAGGGCTAATGAATTGCGGCAAGAAGGCTAAAAAGAACAGCGCGACTTTAGGGTTCAATACATTAGTATAAAAACCTTGTGTGAAAATTTTTCGATAGTTTGCCTGCGCAGAGGGTTGCGCCAGCGTGGGTGCCGCTAACGAGTGGGTGTGCGGGGTTTTGCTGGTGAGCATGCCCCAGCCCACATAGACCAAATATGCAGCACCAATCCATTTGATAACACTGAACGCCGTGGCTGACGCAGTGATCAGCGCGCTCAAGCCCACGGTAGCTGCCGCCACATGCACAAAGCAGCCTGCAGTAATGCCACAAACCGCCACCGCGCCCGCGCGCCAACCGCTCTTGAGCGCATGGGTGATCATGTAGAACACATCGGGCCCGGGGGTTAAGTTCAGCGCCCAGCCTGCCAAAATGAAAAGCCCAATGTTTTGAATGCCTAAATCCGCCATACCTGCCCTTTCATGCTTTAAATGCTTAATTTATTGATCAAATAGATCTGTAACCCAGGTAAATACTGCTCAAGCAGCTACTATTTTCATAGTAAAAAGTTTTTCAGCATAGCGTGGCCGTGCTCGGTCAAAATGCTCTCAGGGTGAAACTGCACACCCTCAATACGTACACCATGTGCGTAGCCACTGTGGCGCACGCCCATGATCTCGCCGTCGTCTGTCTTAGCGGTTACCACCAATTCTGGGGG
>JAYTPK010000110.1:0-1625 GCA_043747295.1 Polaromonas sp.
TTTGCCGGGTGAGAAGGTAAAAGAGTAATCAAGCGAATAGCCGACTTGGCATGGGTAAATCCCGATGGTGGCGTGGCGATGCGGCTTTTACGATGGCTAGAGCCAAAAAATCTAGGAGACAAACCATGATCACCACCCACCCCACCCGCCGCCGTTTTGTGCAAACCGCGCTTGCCACGGCAACCGGCATTGCGTTACCTGGCTTGGCGCAAGCGCAGGCTTTTCCAGCCAAAGCCATCAAACTGATCTGCCCCTGGCCAGCGGGCGGTTCGACCGACGTGGTGATGCGCGTGATTGCTGAGAGTGCAGGCAAAGCGTTGGGTGGTTCGATGATCATTGAAAATAAACCCGGTGCCAGTGGCATGTTGGGGCCGAACGAACTGGTCAACGCCAAACCCGATGGTTACACGCTGTCGCAGCTGACGGTGGGCGTGATGCGGCTGCCGCACATGCAAAAAATGCAGTTTGATCCGCTGAAGGATTTCACCTACGTGGCGTGTTTGACGGGCTACACTTTTGGCATCGTGGTGCGGGCGGATTCGCCGATCAAAAGCATCAAAGATCTGGTCGATTTTGCGAAAGCGAATCCTGAGAAATTCAGCTTTGGCTCGACGGGCAATGGCACGACGCCGCATTTGGCGGTGGAGGAGTTTGCGTTCAAAGCCGGCATCAAGCTACAACATGTGCCGTTCAAAGGCAATGCGGACGGTATGCAAGCACTCTTGGGCGGGCACATCATGGCGCACAGCGACGCGACGGGTTGGGGGCCGCACGTGGATGCGGGAACATGCCGATTGCTCGCCACCTACGGCAGCAAACGCACCAAGCGGTGGGCAAATGTACCGACCTTGAACGAGCTGGGCTTCGATACGATTTCCGATTCACCGTTTGGCATTGGCGCCCCCAAAGGTATGGACCCGGCACTCACGCAAAAGCTGCATGATGCGTTCAAAAAGACGCTGGATGACCCAGCCGTCATCGCTATTTTTGAGAAGTACGACCAATCGGTGATCTATATGAACACGGCGGATTACACCAAGTTTGCGCAAACGAATTACTTGAAAGAAAAAGCCGTGATTGAAAAATTGGGCTTGGCGTTAAAAGCGTAAAATAAGGAAATAAATAGCTGCAGCCGGCGTATTTATTGCCTAAAATGCTATTAATAAAATAGCAGTTTAGGTGGCAAGTTTTGAAAAAACCAGTTTGGCCGATGCTGCAATCGCACCTCGCAACCACTGGTGTGCACTGCTTTGCTGCAGCCGTTTGTGCCACAGCGCATCCACGTGTACAACGGGCATGTCAAAAGGCAAATCTTTGACCACCAGCGAATGCCCCGCATCTGCCACGCGCACAAAATGGCGCGGCAGCACGGTCAGCACATCGGATTGCGACACCACCCGCCCAGCGGTGAAAAACTGATTCACGGTGATGACAACGCGGCGTTTGCGCTGCAACGATGCCAAAGCTTCGTCCACAAAGCCAAAAGGCCGGCCTGAAAAGCTGACCAACATGTGCCGCGACTCGCAAAAGCGGTCAAGCGTCAGCGCTTTCTTCGCCAAGGGGTGATTTTTACGCATCACGCAGACGTATTCACCATCATACAAGCGCTGGTGGTTGAAGTTGAC
>JAYTPK010000111.1:0-1822 GCA_043747295.1 Polaromonas sp.
GTGGACAAAGGCTTGGTGCATGGCGTCAAAGCAGGCTCGCCCGTGATTGACGAGGCGGGCGTGCTGGGGCAGGTCACACGGGTGTACCCACTGATGAGCGAGGTAACGCTGGTGATTGACCGCGAGCAGGCTATCCCCGTGCTGAACACGCGCACAGGTGCGCGCAGCGTAGCCTACGGCGACCCAGTGACGCAGGGGGGCAGCTTAGAGCTGCGTTTTATGGCGGGTAATGCCGATGTGCAGCAAGGCGATATCTTGGCTACCAGCGGGGTAGACGGTGTCTACCCGGCGGGTTTGTCGGTGGCACGCATTGAAAAAATTGAGCGCCGGGCAGACTCTGCATTCGCGCGCATTTACTGCACACCACTGGCACTGATGCACAGCACCAAACATGTGCTGCTGCTAGACCCCGTGCAAGCCCTGATTCCTGACAAACCCAAGCCCGACCCTGTTGCAGGCAACCCCAAAAAAGGGGGCAACAAATGATCATGCGTTCAGGCCAGCAGCTGCTATTGCCCGCTAACCCACTGTTTATCTGGACCAGCTTGTTGGGTGCCATGCTGCTTAACTTTGTGATGAGCACCGCATTGGGCCGCGAGGTATGGATGCCCGATGTGTTGGCGCTGGTACTGGTGTTTTGGGTGGTGCACCAGCCCCGGCGCATAGGTATTGGGGTGGCGTTCTTTTTTGGTGTGTGCATGGACGTACAGCAAGCAGCGCTGCTGGGCCAGCATGCGTGGAGCTACACGGTAATGTGTTTTGGCGCGATGGCGATGCACCGCCGTTTGCTGTGGTTTAGCGTGCCATCGCAGGCCCTGCAGGTGCTGCCGCTGTTTTTGGCAGCGCAGGCCCTGCAAGTGGTGGTGCGTTTGCTGGGCGGCGGGGCATTCCCAGGCATGGGTGTATTCGCGGCACCCGCACTGGAGGCATTGCTTTGGCCCGTCGTGTCGATTATGCTGCTAGCTCCCCAGCGCCGTGCGCCAGACCCAGATGCGAACAGGCCTTTGTAGTATTTTTATCCACGCTTGCCAGACCGTTGACAGCCTAGCTATGCCATGACCGAATTAAGAAATGTTGAAAAAGAGCTGGTGCGGTTTCGCCGCCGCGTGCTGGTGGCCAGCGTAGCGGTGGTGGTGGCGTTTGGCCTGTTGGCGGCGCGGTTGGTGTGGCTGCAGGTAGTGCGCCATGATGATCTGCAGGAGCAGGCTGAAAGCAATCGTACGGCCGTGGTGCCTATCGTGCCCAATCGCGGCTTGATTTTGGACCGCAACGGCTTGGTGTTGGCCACCAATTACTCGGCTTACACATTGGAAATCACCCCCTCCAAGGCAGGTAACTTGGAGGATACGATTGAGCAACTCAGCGCCGTGGTAGACATTACACCGCGCGACCGCAAGCGCTTTAAAAAACTGATGGACGAGTCTAAAAGTTTTGAGTCACTGCCCATCCGCACGCGTTTATCGGACGAAGAGGTGGCCAAGTTTGCCGCACAGCGCTTTCGATTTACCGGTGTAGACATCAAGGCGCGCTTGTTTCGCAACTACCCTTATGGTGAGTTAGCCAGCCATGTGGTGGGCTATATTGGCCGCATTAACCAACGCGAAAAAGAAGCCATTGAAGATTGGCCAGACGAGCAGCAGGTTAACTACAGTGGCACCGACTATATTGGCAAGCTGGGTGTCGAGCAAAGTTTCGAGCGCCAGTTGCATGGCATGACCGGGGTCGAAGAGATGGAAACCTCAGCTGGTGGCCGCGCTGTGCGCAGACTGGCCAGCACACCCGCTACCCCGGGCAGTACGATTCAATTGTCGATTGACATCAA
>JAYTPK010000112.1:0-1662 GCA_043747295.1 Polaromonas sp.
GCAGGCAGTCACCACATTCATCCAGGTGTCCAAGCCGTTTTGGCCGTAGGGGATGATATGTTCGCGGGTTAAGTCGTCTTCGTGAAAATGGTTGCCGCAGTAGGCGCACACATTGCGGTCACGCGAGAACAGCTTGCTGTTGGTCAAGCCAGGGCGCAGGTTAAACGGGTTGATGTTGGGCACGCCCTTGGTGCCGATAATGCTGTTGACCGTGATCATCGACTGCAGACCAGTGATCGCGTTGTGCCCACCACGGTACACCGCCACCTCGCCGCCCGACTCCCAGCGCACCTCCTCAGCAGCGTAGTGAATCACCGCTTGCTCCAGGCTGATCCACGATTGTGGCAACCCTTGGGCTGAGAGTTTCAAGACCTTCAAAACGAACCTCCGTGAAATTAAACGACTTACCATCACACCGGAAAACGAAACACTGCTGTCTTAAAGCACAATATACCTCAGTTTTACGCTATTTTTAAGACGAAAAACCCTGTTCAACCCAATGACAATGTGCTGGAACAGCTATCAAATTGATACTTATAAAGTGATGCCATGAAGGTACTTAGAGGCTTTGGCCGTTCGATTAGTTCAGCTGTTGCACACAGCGCTGTAAAAAGCCCTGCTAATGCTGCAGCGCCAGCTGTGCAGCGGCCAGCGGCCTGCGCACTGACGATTGGCAATTTTGATGGCGTGCACCGGGGTCATCAGGCCATGATCGCATTGCTAAAAAGCGAAGCCGTGCACCGGGGCGTCCCCAGCTGCGTGGTAACGTTTGAGCCGCATCCGCGTGACTATTTTGCTAGCCGTGCTGGCCAGAGCAGTCTGGCACCTGCGCGTATTGGTACCCTGCGTGACAAGCTGACCGAGCTGGCGCGCTGCGGTGTGGACCAAGTAGTGGTGCTGCCATTTAACGCGGCGCTGGCAGCCTTGCCTGCGCAAACTTTTATTGACCATGTGTTGCTGGCGGGGCTAGGCGCGCAGTATGTGCTGGTGGGCGATGATTTTCGCTTTGGTGCGCAGCGCGCGGGCGACTACGCTTTTTTAGACGCGGCTGGCGAGCGCCAAGGCTTTGACGTAGCGCGTATGCAAAGCTATGAAGTGCATGGTTTGCGGGTGTCCAGCTCGGCTGTGCGCGATGCGCTGGCGCAAGGCCGCATGCAAGATGCTGCCAAACTGCTGGGGCGGCCCTACAGCATCAGTGGGCATGTTGTGCACGGGCGCAAGCTGGGGCGGCAGCTGGGCATATCCGAAGCTACTGCGCAGGGGTTTCGCACTTTAAACTTGCACTTTTCCTCGCGCACCTATTCACGCGGTGTAGCCTGGAAGCCCGCTGCCAGCGGCATCTTTGCCGTACTGGTGCATGGCCTGGTCGACCAACCCCTTCAGGGCGTGGCCAATTTAGGTATCCGCCCTTCGCTTGACCCCACCGATGTCAATGGCGGGCGGGTGCTGCTGGAGACACATTGCCTAGACTGGCCCACCAGCTTGGGCCTGGACGCAGGCTACGGTAAAATCATACGTGTGGAATTGCTACATAAACTGCACGACGAACTTAAATACGACGGCCTGGACGCCTTAACACAAGGCATTGCCAAAGACTGTGCCGATGCGCGCGCTTTTTTTGCTGCCAGCACGTCTCAGACACCGCGAATTTGAGGGGGCGAA
>JAYTPK010000113.1:0-5936 GCA_043747295.1 Polaromonas sp.
CATGCTGCATTGCTTCAGATATACCTTGAGAGAAGTGGGAATTTTCGCTTCCTAATTCTGGATACGCCGGTACAGCACGAAATACAGCATGACGATTTAACGCAGTATTTCATCGCACTGAAGAAGCTTGTTCAATCATCCAATGCGCAGGTTGTACTGTCATCAACTGAGTTTCGATATCCATGCGACGCGCAGGACAGCGAGTGGATTCCCAAGTTTTTGGGGCCAGAGCAGCCAATGTACTTTGGCGTTAACGAAGACATCATCAAATCAAGTGAAGATCATCGGTAAATCCCTGCTTAGTCGGATTGCAATGAACCCTATATCCGCCACCACCTTGGTCTACTCCACCGAAACCGGCCGCATCTGCCCCGATTGCAGCCAGCCGGTGGCGCAGTGCCAGTGCGCGGCTAACAGACTAGCCTTAGCTGCGGCCAGCTGCGCGGCGGCAGACGGGGTGCTGCGGGTGCAGCGCGAGACCAAGGGGCGGGGCGGCAAAAGCGTGACGCTGGTGCGCGGCCTGGCACTCGATGCTGCGGCGCTGTCCGCTTTGGGTAAACAGCTCAAAGCCGCCTGCGGGTCGGGCGGCACGGCCAAAGACGGGGTGATAGAAGTGCAGGGCGACCACGTGGCCACGGTGATGGCGGCGCTGGGCAAGCTGGGGTATGCGGTGAAGCGGTCTGGCGGTTGATTTAGCCTTGTTTTACAGGTGTTTTTATAAGCTAAATGGGCCTGTAACCCAAGTAAATCTTGCTCAAGCAGCTATTGAATTTATAGTAGTCTACACGGCTTCTAGCCGCTGCACCATGTCGGGAAACATGCCACTGCCTGAAAATACCGGTTCGTCATCACCGACATTGCGGCCGCGCAGACGGATGCCGCTGACCCCTCAGACTACTGGAAGAATATGCGCAGGCGTGACCCCGATTTGAGCCTGGACAGCCAAAAAGGGGGGGCAAATTGACCCCCCCCTTGCGTTGGCGTTTGACACAGCAGGTGGGCGGCAAAAGCTTCAGTGCTGGAACACGCAGGGTATTTTTCGTTTGATTCAGTCCATCCCCAGCCGCAGGGTCGAGCCCTTCAAGCGCTGGCCAAGCTGGGGTATGCGGTGAAGCAGTCTGGTGGTTGACTTGGCCAGTTTTGCAGGTATTTTTATAGGCCGAATGGGCTTGTAACCCAAGTAAATCCTGCTCAAGCAGCTATTGAATTTGTAGTAGTCTACACAGCTTCTAGCCGCTGCACCATGTCTGGAAACTGCGCCAGCTCGCTGCTGAAGACGTGGCGGTAGCTGGACGGACTTGCAGTTGTCGAGGAATTCTCGGCAACTGATTGATATTGAAAGTTTAGACCTACATGGGTATAATTTGGTATGTCCATGTCGCACGATAACCCCAAACCCTTGCTGTGGGTGGGTTCCACCAAAAAAGACTCGTTGGCCATGCCGGGCGATGTGCAAGATACTTTTGGTTATGCGCTGCATTTGGCGCAAACGGGCGGCAAGCACGTGCAGGCCAAGCCGCTTAAGGGTTTTGGATCGGCTGGAGTTCTGGAGGTGGTGGAAAGCGATGCGGGCAGTACATATCGGGCGGTCTATACCGTCAAAATTGCAGGCGCAGTGTATGTGCTGCATTGCTTTCAGAAGAAGTCTAGCTCGGGTATTGCAACGCCGAAGCCGGATATGGACTTAATGCGCGAGCGGCTGAAGGCGGCGCTGGCGCATGCGGGTATGTGAAGAGCCGTTAATACATTTGAAGGAGTTTTCCGTGAGCACCAACACGATCGAGCAAAGTAGCGGCAATGTCTATGCTGACCTGGGCATGGCTGATGCGCAGGAGATGCTGATTAAAGCTAAGCTTGCCGCCAAAATTGGCGAAATCATTCAACGCCAAAATTTGACGCAGCAGCAGGCAGCCGACCTGTTGGCTATGTCGCAGCCCAAGGTGTCGCTGCTGCTGCGCGGGCAGTTTCGCGGCATTAGCGAGGCCAAGATGCTAGAGTGCCTGGCGCGCCTGGGGCGGGACATTGACATCGTAATCAAGCCTGCGCGCCGCCGGGCTGTGGCAGGCGCAGCAGGGCATGTGAACGTGGTGTTTGCTTGAACTGTTCGGTATTTCCGAATAGTTCAATATAACTGCTAAATAGGCTGTTAACCCAAGTAAATCCTGCTCAAGCAGCTATTGAATTTGTAGTGTTCTACACCGCTTCCAGACGTTGTACCATGTCTGGAAACCGCGCCACCATGCGTATCAGCAGGGCGGCTTGGGCGTTGGGTTTGGCGCGGCCTTGTTCCCAGTTTTCTAGTGTGCGGGGGTCGGTGCGCAGGTAGCGTGCAAACACGGGGCGCGACAGGTGCAACTGCTCGCGCACGCTGACAACGTCTTGCGGGGTTAGCAGGGGTGCGGGTTTGCTTTGTACCTTGAAGGTGCGCAGGGTGAGCTTGCCTTCGCGCTGCTGTTGTAAGGCATCAAAGCCTTCTGCTAGCTCGGCACAAATATCGCGTTTCTTGGTCATGATGCTTAGTGTACGTTAGTTACGTACTTTTAAGGTAAAAGACCGGCCAGTGCGGTAAGGGATAGCGTTCAATGAAAAACACCCGCTAACTTTGGCAAGTAGAGTAAGACTGAGTGAGATATTCCCACGGGTCTAAGCGAGATATTCGGGGATGTTGGGGGATATATTGGTCGAGTTGTCAGGCACTCGAACGAAGGATGTTTCCTAGGGGGAAATAAATTGGCCGCAGCTTATTTTGAGGGAATTCGCTGCTTTTCTGACAGGGCTGCTTGCTTACCGGCTTCATAGGCTGATTCTAATGCATTGCGAATATTGCCTACGCTCAGGTCATAGAAATCTAGATTTCCATTATTTCTAGTTTCTAAGGTGGTAATGCCCAAACGGGTTCGGGCTATTTGGTTTATTTGTGGGTTGGTGCTCATGCTGTCAGTAGCGCTCGGTTATGCTTTTAAAGCAAGCGCTATTTAGTCAAGTAGCTCTGAATGATGGAAAGGATATTGGTTTTGTCGGCAGGGCTGACGCCTAGGAAGGGTCGGGCGGGGATATCGCCCCAAAGGTGGGGGAATTGGGACTTGGTGCCGCCAAACTGCTGCATGGCAGCGTATTCCATTGGGCTGCCTACTGAAACTCCGGCTGCGCCCTTTAGCTGGTAATTGATGGTGGTGGCTAGGGCGCGGGATTCGCCCGTGAGGGGCTTTTTACCTGCGCTGCGCGCCGCACCTTTCTTACTCAGGCTTCCGTCTTTTTTGAAATTTCCACCCGTTTGGCCTAAAAAGCGGGCTACGGTGACGGCGCTGTTAGCGGCCCAAGCTGTGCCATCGGGGCTAGTAGCAGAGCTAAAACGGCGCTTAGTGGTGTCTACCAAGTCTTCGCCGATCTCCAGGAAGGCGGGGCGCATGTTTTTGGCGCGGCCAACGATTTCGCTTAGACGATCCTGCACCTGCTTGTCGTTGTATTTGACGGTTACTGTAGTCATTTGGCTAATTGCCCGCTTTGAATTTTGCAATATCGGCAGCCAGGGCTTGAGCGATCGCTTCGGGGTAGCTGATCAGCTTATCTTGCACCATCTGGGTTAGCGAGGCCTCTACATTGGCACCGGGAGCGTAGGCCCAGCCTTTGTCTATGCCCGCTGGCGCGCCTGTTTTGGGGTCGATAGCGTCCCAGCCTTCGGGTGGCGCTGTGGCATCGCCCGTAGTAGGCCCACGCACAGCTTTAATGCGGCATTGGCAACCCCAGCCGTTGGGCGGGAAGTGGGTGCTCCAAAACGGGTGGTCTTTTGGAAGGGTCAGCTTGGAGTCACCCCAGGCCTGGTGCAATGGGCGGGGCGAAAGTACGCTGTCGCTGTGGATGTACTGCCAAAACGGACGCACGCGCGCCAGATCTGGGTCGTTGAGCTGTGCCCAGCGGCCTGCGGCGTAGCTGGTGGCGATGTTGGTTTGGTAGATCACGCGCGTTCGCCAGGCTTCGCCTGCTTTGGTGCCCTGGCCGGTCCAGCCCGCCCAGCCGGACTTGCGCACTGCCTCTGCAAAGTCTTTGCGAAACTGGCCTATGGAGCCACCAGTGACAGCTTTATCAACGGCGGTGCGCAGGTCGCTAAGCAGGTCGGCTTTTTGGGCACCGGCCACGTAAAACGCTTTGTCGTTGGCCCGAGTTTGAATATCGTCCCAGCGCTCAGTTGGCAGATTTAGCTTGTCGCGAAAAAAGTCGATTTGCGCCTGGAACTGTTGGCGCAGGGCGTCCAGCTCTAGCGTGAGCGCATCGTCTTTAGCCATTAGATATCCTGCGCCGTCTCGCTGGCCACTGCATCCATGCCTATCAGTTCAGCGGCAGCAAAGGCCAGTGCCATCACCTCCTGCAGCTTGTCGGTAGGCAGGTTGCCATAGGCGTTGACTAGCTGGTCGCGTAGCGCCTGTGGCGTGGGAGCAGCTTGCACCATTGCGGCAATGCTGACCATGTAATCTGCCAGCACCAGGTCGCCCGCTTTAGCCATCGTGGCCGCGATAGGGTCGGTAGGCAAGGCTGGCTTAGCAGCATCGCCTTCGGCAAAGCTGGCGGGTTGACCTTTGACCCCCGGTGTCTGTGCGTTGGCAGGCACAGCAGGCGGTGGTACTGGTATTGCTGGCAGTGCTGCAGGCGGGGCCTCATCCCAGCCGTCGCCATAGCGTTCGCGAACATATTCAAGAGTAGGCTTAAAGCCGAGCGAAGCAATATTCACGTCGGTTTCGCTGGCGGCCAGCAGGTCTTCGGCCTTGTCAATATCGCGGCTCACGCGGCAGGGCGATAGGCCGTTGTAAAGGCAAATCCAAGCGATTAGCGTGCTGTTTTGCGTGTCTGACAGCAGGTCAGAGTCAGCTTGCACCAAGTCTAAACGCACGTCTTCCCGCTCGTTGGCTGACGCGGCAGTCGCGCCTGTGGCTTTGCCTGGCTCTTGGCTAAGTAAGACCTCTTGAATCCAGCCATCCATGTAAGCGCAGAGGTTTTGCTGCGTGGTGATGGAGCCGGTGAGCTTGCTCTCAAGCAGCTCAATTTGCACGCCTTCAGGCGTCATTAGCACGCCGTCATTACTCATGGCTTTGAGTGCATCAAACAACGTGCCTTTCTCTTTAGCTGCGGCACCATTGGGGTGTTTACCCCAAGGCGTGGGGGAACCAAAGCGATCGTTCAGCTTGCTCCACGACAGGATGGACTTGTCTTTAAAGAATTTAGCCCAATAGAGTTGCAAACCCAAACCGTTGCCGTAAGGGTTGTCATCTTCTGGGTTGACCCGGTGCACGATGAACTTGTGGACCGGCAGCGGCTCGCCAGTCAGCATGTTTTGCGCGGTTAAAAGGCGCAGCTCCGGGGCTGCATTGGGGTCAGTTTGCACATAAACAAAGCGGCGCTGCGCGCGCTTGACAATACGCAGCGGCACGATCAATCCTTCGCGCTCGCCCCAAATGATCTCACTGGGTACAAAGCCCAAAATCAAAGCGTCCAGCATGTCGCTGCAAATCTGGTCGTAAGGCAGTTGCTTGAGGATGCCCTGCACGATGTCGGCATCTCGGCGGCCTTGCTCACCATCCTCAATCGGGTCTACCTTCCACGGGCGGCTTATCAGAGCCAATTTGCGCTTTTGCAGGCAACTAAAAATCTTGCCGTCACGCTTGAGGTCGCGGTACAGCTGCCACGGGTTGCCATTGCTGCCGCGCTCCAGCAGCAGTGGGTCGTTAGTGCGAATGAGGCCCTGAAAAAGGTTTTCAAACGGGTCGCGCAGACGATTGGCGACCTCGGTGTTGAGCTCAGGGCCGGATGCGGCGGGAGCAGCTGCAGCTGCTTTGGCGAGTGAGATTTTAGAAGTGGCCATTACATGAATCCTTGGGCATCATTGCCGCGTGGTTGCCCGCTGGAGCGGAACTCAATCGGTGCGCGGGGGCTGCTGGCGGCTT
>JAYTPK010000114.1:0-4935 GCA_043747295.1 Polaromonas sp.
GTATGAGGGCGGGCCAAACAGCCCCAAGCCTGCTACCGTGATACGGCAAAAAATAACTCCCCGAATGCAGCACAATCAAACCATGCCTAGCATTACCAAAGTTGCTGCCAAAGCACCCGCTGAAAAAGCCGCCAGTTCCCCCGCTAAATCTGCCCCACAGAAAGCGCTAGAAAAGCTCGGCCTGGTGCGGCCCATCGACCTGGCGCTGCACATCCCCATGCGCTATGAGGACGAGACGCAAGTTATCAAACTCAGCGATGCGCGCGATAGCGACCAAGTGCAAATTGAAGGCGACGTGACACGCTGCGAGGTGGTCATTCGTGGCCGCCGCCAACTGGTAGTCACGCTGGACGATGGCAGCGATGTGTGCACACTGCGGTTTTTAAACTTCTACCCCTCGCAACAAAAGCAACTGGCCGTGGGCCAACGCATCCGCGCGCGTGGCACCGTGAGTGGCGGTATGTTTGGCTGGAGCATGTTGCACCCGGTGTGCAAGTCTGCTGGTGGCGCGCTGCCTACCGCGCTTACACCCGTGTACTCCACCATGGCTGGTTTGCCGCAGCCCTACCTGCGCCGCGCGGTGCTCAGCGGCCTAGAGTACGCGGCTAAGTCTGGGGCGCTGGATGATACGATTCCAGAGGCATTTACTAATAAAAACCCCTCACAGTCCAAGTATTTATTACATAGTGCGCTATTATTTTTGCACTACCCATCGCCTGACGTTTCTATTGCGCAGCTAGAAGACCGCAGCCACCCTGCCTGGCAGCGGCTGAAGTTTGAAGAGCTGTTGGCCCAGCAGTTGTCGCAGTTGCAGTCAAAGCGTGAGCGTGACCTGCTGACCGCCCCCGTACTGCCCGCGCAAAAAAATGGCCTGCACGACAAGCTGCTGGCCGCCATACCGTTTCATCTCACCGCCGCGCAGCGCCGTGTGTGCGCCGAGATAGCGCGTGACATTGCCCAACCCGTGCCCATGCACCGCCTGCTGCAAGGCGACGTGGGCTCTGGCAAAACCGTGGTGGCCGCACTGGCCGCAGCGGTGTGCATGGGCGCAGGCTACCAGTGCGCGCTGATGGCCCCCACCGAGATATTGGCCGAGCAACATTTTCGCAAGCTCATTGGCTGGCTAGAGCCGCTGGGCATTCAGGTAGCGTGGCTGACCGGTAGCCAAAAAACCAAAGAGCGCCGCGAGATGCTGGCGCTGATTGCCAGCGGCCAAGCAGGCTTGGTCGTGGGCACGCATGCGGTGATTCAAGACAAAGTGCAATTTCATAACTTGGCTTTGGCCATCATCGACGAGCAGCACCGCTTTGGCGTAAAGCAGCGCTTGGCATTGCGCGAAAAGATGAATGTGAATGTGAATGTGAATATGAATATTGCCGCGCAACCCTTGCAAAGTGCTATTTCAGAAGAAAAACAGCCCGTAGTCCAAGTATCTATTAATCAGACAGCTATTAATAATATAGCAAATGCTACTAAACCTATCACTCTAGAGCCTCACCTGTTGATGATGACAGCCACCCCCATCCCGCGCACACTGGCCATGAGCTACTACGCTGACCTGGAGGTGTCCACCATCGACGAGCTGCCGCCGGGCCGCACGCCTATTGTTACCAAAGTGATTAGCGATGCGCGGCGCGACGAGGTGGTGCAGCGCATCCGCGCGCAGATCGACGCTGGGCGGCAGGTCTACTGGGTGTGTCCACTGATTGAAGAAAGCGAAGCACTAGATTTAACCAACGCTACGCAGACACACGAAGACCTCAGCAGCGCGCTACAAGGCTACGTGAGCCTGCCTGCAACGGCAGACAGCCAAGCCCAGCGCCGCCCCATCATGGTGGGCCTGCTGCATTCGCGCATGCCCCCAGCCGACAAAAAAGCCGTGATGGCGCTGTTTACCAGCGGCCACATGCAAGTGCTGGTCAGCACCACCGTCATTGAAGTGGGGGTCGATGTGCCCAACGCGTCGCTCATGGTGATAGAACACGCCGAGCGCTTTGGCCTCTCCCAGTTGCACCAGCTGCGCGGCCGCGTAGGGCGCGGCGCAGCAGCATCCGCCTGCGTGCTGATGTACGGCACAGGCGAGAGCGGCAAACTAGGCGAGACCGCCCGCGCCCGCCTGAAGGTCATGGCGCAAAGCAACGACGGCTTTGAGATCGCCAAACAAGACCTAGAAATTCGCGGCCCCGGCGAGTTTTTAGGTGCCAGGCAATCAGGTGCGGCTTTGCTGCGCTTTGCTGACCTGACCACCGACACCCAACTACTACAAACCGCCCGCGACCTAGCCCCCATCATGCTAGATCAACACAAAGACCTGGCCGAAAAGCACATCGCCCGCTGGTTAGGCGGGCGAGTGGATTTTTTGAAGGCTTAAGTTAGAACGCAACCTAAATTCAAACTTACCCTAACAATTTAGTGCAGGTAATGGTGCCTGAGTTAGTGCCCGCAGTCCAATTGGCTGTGGCACCCGTTGCTGTCACTTGGCCTGTAGCAGAACCGCCAGTGTTTGTGAATGCTGATGACAAAGCACCCGTTAAGCTGACGCTACCCGTGCACTGGAACGCGCCACCAGCCCTGGTAGAGCCGCTGCAGCTGCTGAACGCGCCTGTTGCATTGGTCATAACGAAGTCCAAGATACCTGTATCGGTACCTGCAATGTTGCAGCTGTACTTGCCAGCATAACTCACGGCAGGGGTGCCAGCTGGTGCGTTGGCTGTCACGGTTATCTCAGCCACCGTAGTGCCTTTGGTGAAACTAAATTTCTTCACGCAAGGGGCAGCGCTAAAAGCTACTTCATATACAGAGCCGCTTATAGAAGTAATATTCAGACCACAAGTACCTGATACATTGGTAGCAGAGCTATTTCCGACAACGCCAGCGCTATTGGTGATTTTGAATTTTTCATTAGCAGTTACTGTTGCTGCGCCTGGTGCGGCAGAAGAGAAGGTCACTGCAGGTGTGGTGGTGCTAGCGAAAGAATAAGTCTCGGCTGCAGGGGCCACAGCTGGAGGAGGTGAACCAGCAGGTGGTGGCGCTGGGGAAGTGCCAGCTGAGTCGCCACCACCGCCGCCACCGCATGCTGCCAAAGTTGCAGTCATCGCTACCAAAGAAAACAAAGTACTTAATTTCATGCCAACATCCTTTAAGGTAAACACCAATTATTAAAGAGGGGTAACAGAGACGCAAGCTTTAGTTACAAGTCGGCGCGTTATTGTGTGGAATAAGTCACGTGCAAAATTGAGCTTTTTCATCCGTCTGCACAAAACAAATCGCCCGCTGGTTAGGTGCGATCAAGTTTTTGAAATCTCAAAAAAGCAGCGCAATATAGGGCCGCAAAGCTGATCTGCAGCAAGTCCCTAAAGTACTAGTTTTCCCTTTTTAGCGAAATAAAAATGGTGCGTCTATTGAGAGTCGTTTACATCAGGTTGCATATGTTGCGGATAAGACATACCTCATCAAAGGTATGCACCGCTCTTATTTGCGGAGTTATTTATCGGCGAACATAGCTGAAAGTCATGTCCAAGGCTGCTGGATATCCTTTGTCGTCCTTGGCTGAAGTTAAATTGCCCAGGTTTAAAAGGTTGCCGCTGACGAGTCCAATATTGCTTTGCGTAGATATCGAGGGAGTGCTTACGCTGATACTCAACTTGTCCACGGTGTTGGTGCCAACCACTTTGGTGCCCATAAAATATATCGTGCCTGTTTCGTTGTAAGCCCCTGCACTAGCGGGTGGGCCGCTGCAAGTCGTTTGCGAATAGCTGCTGTCTTGCAAAGTGTAGTTAGCCATAGTTGCAGTAGCCTTTGTAAACACCAAAGTCCGTTTTATAGAGGCGCTGGCCCCGGCAAAACACAAAACCCATGCGCCAGAATACTTGTCTGCCACGTCGGCTGCCGTGGGTTGCACCGGCATCTCTTGCGGGCCTGTAGCCGCTGGTGCTTCAACACCGCCAGTAGATGGATCTGCCGCTGTTCCTGAGGACGAGCTTGAGCTGGGACTGGATCCTGCGCTTACAGCGCCGTCAGAACTGCCGCCCCCACCGCAAGCAGCCAAGGTCATCATGGTTAACGTGACGAGAGAAAATGTTTGAAATTTCATAGGGCCTCCTGAATAATTTGCAGAATTTGCAACTTATCTTTGAGCCGCTAAAAGACTGTGTCAAGATGTGGCCTGTTGCGCTGCAATGAGGCCCAAAGTACCTATTTGGATGGTTGGCTAACAGAATGAAAAAAAAGCTCTGGCTCAATGGGTCCACAATATCAATATGACCTTGACCGAACTCAAATACATCGTCGCCGTGGCCCGAGAAAAGCATTTTGGCCGGGCGGCGGATGCGTGTTTTATCTCGCAGCCTACCTTGAGTGTGTCGATTAAAAAGCTGGAAGACGAGCTGGAGGTAAAACTGTTTGAGCGCAATGCCAACGAGGTGACTGTCACGCCGCTGGGCGAGGAGATTGTGCGGCAAGCCCAGTCGGTATTGGAGCAAGCGGCCAACATCAAAGAGATTGCCAAGCGCGGCAAAGACCCGCTGGCCGGGGCACTTAAGCTGGGCGTGATCTACACCATTGGGCCCTATTTGCTGCCCGCGCTGGTGCGCCAAGCGATTGCGCGCACACCGCAAATGCCGCTGATGCTGCAAGAAAATTTTACCGTGAAGCTGCTGGAGATGCTGCGCACGGGTGAGATTGACTGCGCTATTCTGGCCGAGCCTTTCCCCGACACGGGCTTGGCCACGGCTGACTTGTACGACGAGCCATTTATGGTGGCAGTGCCCAGCACCCATGCACTGGCTGCACGCGGCAGCATCAGCGCCGAAGAGCTTAAGCAAGAGACCATGCTGCTGCTGGGCAACGGCCACTGCTTTAGAGACCACGTGCTAGAGGTGTGCCCCGAGTTTGCGCGCTTCGCCAGTAACGCGGAGGGCATTCGCAAAAGCTTTG
>JAYTPK010000115.1:0-1546 GCA_043747295.1 Polaromonas sp.
ACGGTGTTGCGGTGTGCGTCAGCATTGGGGTCGCCCTCAAACCCTTCCAAAATGTTGTACGCCGCGTAGCCCAGGGCCTGGGCGCGTTGCGCTGCGGGCACCGAGCGCAGGCCAGAGCGGCACAGCATGAGCACTTTGGCCCCAGCGGGCACAGCAGCTTGCAGTTGTGCATCAAATTCTGGATTGACTGACATGCCCGGCCAGATTTTGAATTCAATGCCGGGGACATCAGGAATAAAGCCTACCCACGCGCGTTCAGCGTGGCTGCGAATGTCAACCAAATATGCGTCGCCGCTTTTCCACCAGCGGTAGGCCAGCTGGGGCGATACGTCGCCGCTGTAGCCTGCAGATGCGGCCACGGCGCGCGGCGCGTCGTCTGCAACGCCTGCTTCGTGGCGCAAACCGAGGGTGATATTGGCGGGCACGGCCTCATCCATGCGTTGGGGTTTGGGTAAATTTAAATCGTTCATAAGTTGTACAAATTCTTCCATAGTGCGAACACGTGGTGGCGTGGGGCGTGTGTCGTTGATGTGAGTGTAGTTAATGCGCGCATTATTGCGCTTCTCGTTGCCAATGGTGCTGTGGCTGCGGCCCTTATAGTCGTGGCCTGGCCATACTGTGGTGTCGTCGGGCAGTGCGAACAAAACATGGGTAATGCTGCGGTACAGCGCACGGGCGCTGCCTGATTGAAAATCGGTACGCCCGCAGCCCCCGATGAGCAGGGTGTCGCCGGTAAATACGTGGTGTGCAGCACCAAGCTGCACCAAGTAGCACATGCTGCCTGCCGTGTGGCCGGGGGTATGCAAGGCGAGAAGGGTTTGGCTGCCAAAGTGCAGTGCATCGCCATCGCTCAGTTGAATAGCCGAGCTGGTGATGCCGCAGCCCTCAGGTGTAGCAGCTTGGGCGCCGGTGTGTTCTACCAGCCCACCTGCGCTGGTAATGTGGTCTGCATGGGCGTGGGTTTCCAGGCTGTAGCGCAGTTGCAAGCCATGCTGTTGCAAGACGGCCAAGTCGCGTTGCAGTTGCGTGTCTACCGGGTCGATGATGACCGCATCTCGGCTGGCAGTGTCAAACAGCACGTAGGTGTAGGTGCTGGAGGCCGGGTCAAACAGTTGCACGGTTTGCATGGCGGGTAAATTGCTGGGCATGTTTTCAAGCATATGTTCAAGCATTTGTTTAAGCATATTTGGCCAGCATAACCGCCACGTGGTCAGCGGGTAAATTCCCCTCTTCGATCATGCAGGCCACCATGGTAAAAAAAGCTTTGTCCAGTGCCTTGCGCGCGGCAGACAGCTGCTGGGCGATACGCTCGCAGTCAGCTTCTTCGTTGATCTGGCGCTGCACGCCGCGCAGCTGGCCCTCCACTCGGGCCAGACGCGCGCACATAGATTTTTTCTTGGCACTGTCTTTAAGTTTTGACATTTTCATCTACTAATTTATATACCCCATGGAGTATACTGTGCCTAGGTGGTTTTGACAATTCGTTGCTTTAAGGAAATGTTATGAATATCAGTGTTTGGTTACCTCACCCGTTTTTGCAAGCGGG
>JAYTPK010000116.1:0-2426 GCA_043747295.1 Polaromonas sp.
CGTTGTTTTTGGCTTTTTTGCCTAGCGCTGCTGCGGGTGTGTGGTGCAAAAAATAGCCCAACGCCATGTTGCACCAAGCCGCATAGTTTTTGGTGTGCAAAATAAATTCATGCCACAGCGCGTCTACGGCTTTGGACGGCATGGCCACAAACTGCTTTTTGCTGCGTGCGCAGGCCAGAAAATACTGCCGCATGCCACGTTCGACCAAGTCGTAGTCTTTGCTGGTGAGGTGCGGGTAAGTTTTAAGCAGTTTGGCTTTTAAAAATCTGGGGAACGATGCCTCGCGGATATGGCGCTCGCGGATGCGTTGTGCCCATGCTGTGATAGCAATGTAGACCGCAGCCAAGGCAATGTAGCCAGGTACCAGCACCCAGGCACTGCCTTTGGGCAAAAGATCCAGACCCGGCAAAATAAGCAAGACCACCAGCAACGGTATCCAAAAGAACTTGGATGTTGCCAACACCATGGTGATCTTTGACGTGAGTGCCACTAGAAGACTTTGCATTTTTGTCATTGTTTTTCTCCTTTGTAGTTGTAGTTGTAGTTTTCCCTAGCATTTCATAGATTTATGACACTTTAATGATCCTGTTGTGACAGCGCTACGGGCTGCGAAGTGGTCACCGTCTAGGTAGTTCTACACCACCACAGGCTCATGCTCCAGCATGATGCCAAACCGTTCATACACACTGGTTTGGATGGCCTTGGCCAACGTCATCACCTCACCGCCCGTAGCAGGCGTTGCGGTGCCTGTACCTTTATTGACCAGCACCAGCGCCTGCTTGTCGTACACGCCCGCATTGCCCACTGTTTTGCCCTTCCAACCGCAGGCGTCAATCAGCCAGCCTGCGGCCAGCTTGATACTGCCGTCAGCCATGGGGTAGTGCACTACTTTGGGGTCGCGGGCGATGATGTCGGCGCATTGCTCGGTAGTAACTTGAGGGTTTTTAAAAAAGCTTCCGGCATTGCCAATGACCGCTGGGTCGGGCAGCTTGGCGCTGCGCACTTGGCACACCCAATCACAGATTTGCTGCGCGGTGGGCACCAACCCCGCACTACTACCTAGCTGCAGCAGCTGTTGCAGTTGCTCTGTATTTGATAGCTGCTTGAGCAGTATTTGCTTGGGTTGAAGGCCATTTTCTTCCAAAAATTGAGCCCATTTACGCTGCAGATCAGCATACGCCAGCTCTGGCCGCCACTGCTTGGGCAGCGCAAAACGCACATGGGTGATAACCGCTTTATTCAGCAGCCCCATACCGGAGGTAGGTGCCAGCCCCACCACGCCGTCACTGGCTACAGCGGCATGCTTAAACACCGAATCACGGTATCCAAAGGCGCACTGCGCTGCAGTCAGCGTAAATGCTTGCCCCGTGTGCAAATGCACGGCGTCCAAGTTGTCAAACCGGTCTTGCAGTTCGACCCCGTACGCACCAATGTTTTGCACTGGGCTGGCGCCCACGCTGCCGGGGATCAGGGCCAGATTCTCCAGCCCTGGCCAGCCTTGCTGCAGGGTCCAAACTACAGTTTGGTGCCAATTCTCACCCGCACCTACTTCGACGATCCAATGTTTGTCGGTCTCGCTGGCCAGCCGCTTGCCCATGATTTGTATTTTCAGGGTAAGCGGCTTGACATCGCCTGTAAGCACGATGTTGCAGCCGCCGCCCAGGATGAAGGGCGGGTGGGTAGCAAAGTCTTGTGGTGTACCTTGCGTAGCCGCTATGGCCGCGCGCACATCACCCGCCGAAGTGATGCGCACCAATTCAAGCGCTTTGGCAACAATACCAAAGCTGTTGTGTTCGCGCAGGGCGACATTTTTCTCTACAAACATGCCACAATTGTCGCATCCTGTTTGCCTTTAAATTGTGCCTTTTCGGCGTTTTTGAGAGATTTAGCCATGCCTAGCTTTGATACTGTTTGTGAACCCAACATGGTCGACGTGAAAAACGCCGTAGAAAACGCTGCTAAAGAAATCGCTACGCGGTTTGACTTTAAAGGCAGCTCAGCCGCCGTGGAGCTCAAAGATAAAGAAATTACCTTGTTTGGCGATGCTGATTTTCAGCTGCAACAAGTCGAAGACCTGCTGCGCGCCAAGCTGACCAAGCGCAACGTAGATGCGCGTTATCTGGATATTGAAAAAATCCAGAAAATTGGCGGCGACAAAGTCAAGCAGGTGGCCAAGGTACGCGAAGGCATTGAGGTAGAGATGGCCAAGAAAATTGTACGAGTACTTAAAGACAGCAAAATGAAGGTACAAGCCAGCATCCAGGGCGACAGTGTGCGCGTGACCGGTGCCAAGCGCGATGACCTGCAAGCGGCCATGGCGCTGCTGAAAAAAGACATTGACGATGTGCCGTTGACTTTCAACAACTTTCGCGACTGATCTGCGCAGCCACTTGTGCATAGCTTCGCGTGGCCACCCCAGCAAGGCA
>JAYTPK010000117.1:0-1877 GCA_043747295.1 Polaromonas sp.
CTGTTGCCGAGCTTTACCAGGAGTTCACCATGTCATCTGTTACCCAAAACCTCACAGGCAAAGTCGCCCTTATCACCGGCGGCAACCGCAATATTGGCCGCGAAACCGCGCTACGCTTGGCGGCACAAGGCACTGATATCGTCATTACTTACCGCGAGCAAAAAGACTCGGCTGCGCAAACCGTCAAAGACCTGCAAGTCCTGGGCGTGCGCGCTGCGGCCCTGCAAGTGAATCTGACGGGCACAGCGCAGCTGCCCGCATTTGTTGCGCAGTTCAAGCAACAGCTAGCCGACTGGGGCCGCAAAGACTTCGACATTTTGGTTAACAACGCAGGCACTTTGCGCATCGCTACCTTCGATAACGTGACCGAAGACGACTTGGACACGGTGTTCAGCACCAATTACAAAAGTGTGTTTTTTCTGACCCAGCACTTGGCAGCTTTGATGGCCGATAACGGCCGCATTGTGAACCTAGGCTCTGGCACTGCCCGCATTGCCTTTGGCCCCTTGGTCACCTACGGCCCGATCAAAGCTGCGCTGCAAAGCTTGACCTTGTACTTGGCCAGCTTCTTGGGCAAACGCGGCATCACGGTCAACGCGGTGGCGCCCGGTGGCCTGGACGACGACTTCAACGCACCGCTGTTTGCCATGATGCCTGCCAAAGATTACATCACTGCCAATACGGCTGTCGCGCGTATTGGCATTCCCAAAGACGTGGGGGGCGTGATAGCGTTTTTGTGCAGCCCTGAGGCCTCGTTTGTCAGCGGCGCGGTGATCAACATTGACGGTGGCTATCACTTGTAAAGTGTGTCGCTAAAAAGTTGTTTGTGAAGGGGTTGCTTGAAAAGCGCCCCATATTTTTTCACCTCATAACACCGTTCACCATTAGGAGATTTTCATGTCTAAACTGTTGATAGCTTTGCTGATTGGCGCAGCCGCTGGCGCGCTGGACACTATCCCAATGCTGCTGCGCAAAGCGCCGTGGCACGAAGTGGCTATACCTTTTGTGCATTGGCTGATGTTGGGCGTACTGATTGCGTATGTGCAAATGCCTGTGCATCCTGCGCTAAAGGGCTCTATCGTGGCGGTGATGACGACGCTGCCGATCTTGATCAACTACAGCCAAAGCAAACCCAGTGCGGTGCTGCCCATCTTGGGTATCAGCATTGTGTTGGGTGCTGTGGTGGGATGGTTGACGCAACAGTTTGCACAGTGATCACTATGAATTTCATAGCTTCTCGAGCAGTTTTTACATGGGTTATTGGCCTAAAGCAATAAAATTGGGCGCTTTCAGACCATGCCGCCATGCTACGCAACAGGTTTACTCTTCCAGCAGTGATCGCAGCATCCACGCGGTTTGCTCGTGCACCGTGAGGCGCTGGGTCAGCAGGTCTGCGGTGGGTTCGTCGCTGGCTTTGTCGGCCATGGCAAACAGGCCGCGTGCAGTGCGGGCCACTGCCTCGTGGCCTTGCACCAATATGCGCACCATCTCCAATGCTTTGGGCGGCGCGCTGGGCGCGTCAGGCACACTGGCCAGCTGGCTGAACTGGGCATACGAGCCGGGCGCAGCATGGCCTAGCGAGCGTATGCGCTCGGCCACGGGGTCTACGGCTGCCCACAGCTCGGTGTACTGCACCATAAACATTTGGTGCAGCGTGTTGAACATGGGGCCCGTCACGTTCCAGTGAAAATTGTGGGTAGTAAGGTACAGCGTGTAGGTGTCGGCCAGCAAGTGGCTCAGCCCCTTGGCGATTGCCGCGCGGTCTTTTTCATCGATGCCGATGTTGATGGCTGTGGGCAGGGTGTTTGTGGAAGGTTTTGACCTGGCCATGGAGCGTTCCTTTGTTAAAAAATGAAGCCGCAGCGCAAACCGCGACG
>JAYTPK010000118.1:0-5107 GCA_043747295.1 Polaromonas sp.
CGAGCATGACCAGTTCAAAGCTGTGCAAGCCTTGATACTATGAATTTCATAGCTGTCTGAGTAATGAATACTTGGACTACAAGCACTTTAAGCACCCAAAACGAAGAAATACAGCCTCAAGAGCTGGAACGCGTTCTAGCCAGCGGCGGGTTCTTGGCAAAGTAGCGCTGCAGGCCGCGCAGCATGGCGTCGGCTAGTTGGTCTTGGTATTCGTAACTGCGCAGGCGCTGCTCTTCTTCGGGGTTGCTGATGAAGGCGGTTTCAATCAAGATGCTGGGAATGTCAGGCGCTTTGAGCACTGCAAAACCCGCTTGCTCTACGCGCGGTTTGTGCAGCTTGGCGAAGCTGCCAATCTCGCCTAGCAGGTTGCTACCCAGCTTTAGGCTGTCGTTGATTTGCGCTGTGGTGCTCATGTCTAAGATCGCGCGCTGCACGGTGGGGTCTTTGATTTTGACGTTCACACCGCCTACTAAATCGGCGCTGTTTTCCTTCTCGGCCATGTATTTGGCTGCTGCGCTAGATGCGCCGCGCTCGCTCAGTGCAAACACGCTGGCCCCGCGCGCTGTGGGCACGGTAAAAGCGTCGGCGTGGATGCTGATAAACAAATCGGCCTGCACTTTTTGGGCTTTTTGCACCCGTACATGCAGCGGCACAAAAAAGTCAGCATCGCGGGTGAGGTAGGCACGCATGGGATTGCCGTTGATGGTGGTGGCGTTGATGCGTTCACGCAGTTTAAGTGCTACCGACAGCACCACGTCTTTCTCGCGCGTGCCTGCAGGGCCTACCGCACCGGGGTCTTCGCCGCCGTGGCCTGGGTCTAGCGCAATGATGATCAGGCGGTCAGTTTTATTGGGCGCTTTGGGGCTTGAAGTCCCAGTGTTTGCTGATCGGCCAGCTACGGTATTAGTAGTGCTTGGGGTTGTTCTTGTCGTAGTGACAGGGGCTGTAGCTGCGCCTGCAGACGGTTTTTTGCCACCACTTTGCTGCGCAATCAAATCGCCCAAAGTGTCACGTGTGGACGTGGCAGCGGTGGTGGCTGCGGTGGCCGCTGCGGCAGTGGTGCTCTGTTCTAGTTTTTCACCCAGCCGCTCTGCGATCAGTGCTTCTAGCGGGTCTGCTGCCTGCGTGGGGTACAGGTCTAGCACCAAGCGGTGCTGGTAGGCGGCCACGGGCGGCAGGTTAAACACTTGGGGCAGGGCGGCTTGCTTGAGGTCTATCACCAGCCGCACTACACCAGGCGTGTTTTGGCCTACGCGGATACCGCTGATAAACGGGTCGTTTGATTTAACGCTGCCCACCAGCTCTTTGAGGGCCGGCGATAGCTCGATGCCTTCTAGGTCTAGCACCATGCGCGGAGGCGTGGTGACAAATAATTGCTTGCTCACCAGCAGGCCATCGCTTTCGATGGTGACGCGGGTGTAGTCTTGCGCAGGCCATACGCGCACAGCCAAAATACTTGCGCCCCAGGCAATGTCAGCGCGGGTTAGTAGCAGCGCCAGCGCGCCTGCACTGATGGCGCGGCGGCGGGTGAGCGGTACAGGTGAGGCAAGCGGTGCTATTGGGGCCGCCACAGCCTGTGAGCTTGCTTTTGCGCTGGCGTGCGTAGACAGTTTCATGCCAGCAGTGCTTTGCCTGTGGCCGTAAAAGCCTCAATACGCGCTTGGCGGGTATCGTCAGTTTGCGCATTTATGTGGATGGCCATGTCAGGCACGGGCAGCGCGGCGCGGGCGTTGTCTGCCCATTCCACCAGCTTGAGGCCCGGCGCTGTAAACGTGTCTCTAAAACCTGCGTCTTCCCACTCACGCGGGTCGCTGAAACGGTAAAAATCAAAATGCGAAATAGCCAACCTGCCCTGTGCCGTAGGGGCATCATGCGGCTCTAGTACGGCGTAGCTGGGGCTTTTAATGCGCCCTGGCACGCCCAGCGCGCGCAGCAGGTGGCGCACCAGTGTGGTTTTGCCAGCGCCCAGGTCACCATGCAGCTCGATGATGGCGTTGTGCAGTTCGGGTTTAGCGGCTAGGGCAGTGGCCCAGGCTTGGGTGTCGGCTTCGGTGGCCCACAGCAGTGTGCGCAGCGCGGGGGCACTTTGGGCATCTAAGCTACTTACAATGGGTAGGTGACCGACAGTGTTCAACTTCTCTCCAAAATACGCCAATGGGCGACAACTCTAGGATTCTCGCAAATCGGCGTGGCATCTGTGGATTTGAGCACAGCCGAGCCTGGTTTGCGCGCTTGGTTAGACAACGGTTTTCATGGTGATATGGCCTACATGGCCCGCCACGGCATGAAACGCGCCCGCCCTGCAGAGCTAGTGCCCGGCACCGTCAGTGTCATCACCGCACGCATGGATTATCTTCCAAGCAGCACCCAGCATGGCTGGCAAGCTATCGAATTTGACAGATTAAACCATCCTAGTGAAGCTATAGTGTCCGTCTATGCCCGTGGGCGCGACTATCACAAAGTGTTGCGCAACCGCTTGCAAAAGCTGTCAGACCACATTGCACAAGAGCTTGGCCAAGGCAGTGGCGACGCCCAGCATGTGGGCCACCGAGTATTTACCGACTCTGCCCCTGTGCTAGAAGTTGAACTGGCCACCCGCAGCGGCCTAGGCTGGCGCGGCAAACACACCCTTACGCTGGCGCGCGAGGCGGGTAGCATGTTTTTTTTAGGCGAGATTTATATCAATCTCGCGCTGCCATTCACCGAGCCTGCCAGCGACCATTGCGGCAGCTGCACATCGTGCATCACCGTGTGCCCCACGCAGGCCATTACCGCACCGTACCGGCTAGACGCACGGCGCTGCATCTCGTACCTCACTATCGAGCACGCAGGCCCTATCCCGCTAGAGCTGCGCCCACTGATGGGCAACCGCATTTACGGCTGCGACGACTGCCAGCTGGTGTGCCCGTGGAACAAGTTTGCCCAGCGCAGCGCGTTGCCTGATTTTGACGAACGTGCAGGCCTTAGCGGCCAGCACCTGGTGACCTTGTTTAACTGGACTGAGGATGAATTTTTGCGCTTCACCGAGGGCAGCCCCATCAGGCGCATAGGGCATGAGCGCTGGCAGCGCAATATAGCGGTGGCTATGGGCAACTCCTTGCATGCTGGCTCAGCACCAGCTGCTCAGCTGAGTATGCGCCAAGCGCTGGGTGCAGCCAGGCCACGGGCAGTGCCACTAGTGGCTGAGCATATTGACTGGGCGCTGGCTGAATTAGCCTTGGCTTAGTTAGCTTTGGCTGAATTAGCCTTGGCTTAGTTAGCTTTGGCTTAATTAGCTTTGGCTTAATTAGCTTCGCCGTCAGGCATTTGGTCGCCCAGTAAAGCGATGTCGCGGGTGTTCTTTTGTACGGCTACTGCGCCAAACAAGCTGAGCAAAAACGACATGGCGTAAAAACCTTTTTCGCTAGAGGCTAGGGTAGCGTTCCATAGGCCCACGCTCAGCAAAGTAATACAAATGCCCAGCGACAACCAGCACAGGCCAAAGTAAATACCGGTGACCTTGATGCCCTCTAAGCGGTCACGCACAGATTTTTGCAAGGACACGGCAGAAAACAGGCCGTACATCAACACCGTAAAGTAGTAGCCTTGCTCATTCAGCGCCATCTTGGCGTTCCACAATCCCATCAGGTACACCACTGCGCCAATCAACAACGCCAACCAAGATGCACCAACAAACGCGCCAGTAGGACGCTGGGGGAGATTTGTAGCCATGGGTTTCCTTAAGTTAAAAAATAAGACCAATATAGTTTACCCCATGGCATCCTAGCTGTAACTGATTGGGGAGAGCGGGGTACAAAGGCAGCTGAGTGGCTCAAAGTAGTTGCGCGGGCGCATGGATAATATGAAGATAAATTCTCACCAATGCTATAACCCAAGCGCTAAGATGACTGCCCCATGCCTTTGCTGACCGACGCACATTACCGCCAGCGCTGGAGGCTGTCCGTAGCTCCCATGATGGACTGGACAGACCGGCACTGCCGCTACTTTCACCGCCTGCTGACTAAAAACACGCTTTTGTACACCGAGATGGTGACTACAGGTGCGCTGCTGCATGGGGATGTGCCGCGGCATTTGGACTTTAACGACGAGGAGCACCCCGTGGCGCTGCAGCTGGGCGGTAGCGAGCCTGCTGACCTGGCCCATGCGGCCAAGCTGGGCGCGCAGTGGGGCTATGACGAGATTAACCTTAACTGCGGCTGCCCTAGCGAGCGCGTGCAGCGCGGTGCGTTTGGCGCGTGCCTGATGGCCGAGCCTGCGCTGGTGGCCGACTGCGTGAAGGCCATGCGCGACGCGGTGACCATCCCCGTGACGGTAAAGCACCGCATAGGCATTGATAAAACCGAGAGCTACGAATTTGTACGCGATTTTGTCGGCGCTATTGCCGATGCGGGCTGCGAGGTGTTTATCGTGCATGCACGCAATGCGTGGCTGCAGGGCCTGAGCCCCAAGCAAAACCGCGAGGTGCCGCCGCTGCGCTACGAGCTGGTGCACCGCCTTAAAAAAGAGTTTCCGGGTTTGGTGATAGCTTTGAACGGCGGCATCAACACCACCGAGCAGATGCACACCGAGCTAGCCCATGTAGACGGCGTGATGGTGGGCCGCGAGGCGTACCATAACCCGTGGCTGATGGCCCAGTGGGACGCAGAGTTTTACGGTGACGCTGCCCCGCGCGAGGGCATCACACGCGACAGCGTAGAAGAGCAGATGGTGCAATACATGGAGCGCCAAACAGCCGCCAAAGGCACACCGTGGTACAGCGTAGCCCGCCACATGCTGGGCCTGCGCCACGGCCAGCCCGGTGCACGGCTGTGGCGGCAAGTGTGGACCGATCACCGCTTAAAAACCTTGCCCGCGCGCGAAGTGCACGCACGCGCTACGCAGGCTATGGCCTACCAAGTACTATAAATTTTATAGCTGCTTGAGCAGTAAATACATGGGCTGCAAGCCTATTTTATTTGCAAAAGCGTTTTTTTGACGCTTTTATTCCTTGTTCTGAGACGCGGCCTGCTACACCCTAGGGCGGTGTCCACCCGACACCACTGGCCCTTCGGGCGAGCATCTGCGGTACGCATTGCGGGGGAAATTTAGGAACTCGCCTTGCGGCTCA
>JAYTPK010000119.1:0-2871 GCA_043747295.1 Polaromonas sp.
GGTGCCATGAAAGTGCTGGCGCACATTCGCGCCCACGCGCCGCATGTGCCCGTAATTGTGCGCACGCAAGACGACCACGACCTGGAAAAGCTGCAAGCCGCAGGTGCCACCGAGGTAGTGCCAGAGTCGATCGAAGGCAGCCTGATGTTGGCCAGCCATGCACTGGCGCTGGTAGGCGTGCCGATGCGCCGC
This sequence comes from Polaromonas sp., assembly GCA_043747295.1. GTDB lineage: Bacteria > Pseudomonadota > Gammaproteobacteria > Burkholderiales > Burkholderiaceae_C > JAAFIP01. Next base: position 193 of record JAYTPK010000119.1, read on the forward strand.
GTGATACGCACCGTGCAAGACCAGCGGGACGCCCGCTACAACTTGCTGCGCGGTTATTTTCATGGCGTAGACGACGATACCGCTGACGAGATAGACCACGCGCGGCTGGAGACTTTCACCCTGCCCATGTCCGCCAAAACGTTGGGCCGTAAGCTGAGCGACATAGCGCTAGAGGCGGTAGGCGTACGCGTCGTTAGCCTGCGCCGCGTGGGTGGTGCGCAAGTCGAAGCATTGGAGGTCTGTACGCTGCATGACGGCGACACACTGGTGCTCAGCGGTAAGCCCGAGGCGCTGGCTGTGGCCCAAGAGAAGTTGTTGCTTGGATAACAACGGTGCATGCGTAGTTTGCTAAACACTATTAATTTCATAGCTGCTTGAGCAGTATCTACGGCCTATTTGGCCTATTTCACTCTCAAAACGTGACTGCTTTGAGGTGTTTTTAGTGAGCTAGATGGTTTCCCAGTACTGTTCGCTAAGCAATTCTGTTTGTCTTGAATCTGCCTGCGATTATGTGGGTATTCTGAGGCTTAGTCATCTGGTGGTATGCCTGTGCCCGCCCTGGCGCTTGGTGTGAACATCTCCGCGGCTGTCCCCCGGCCTGCGGCCTCCTCCTTTATGCCGCTGCGCTGTTCACACCAAGCGCCAGCGCTGCGTACTGGCTAAGTGCGAATACAGCGGTGGATCGCCAAGCGCCTCACAGAAACGCGATTGTGGTCTCAGTTAAAGGCAGTGGATTGACTACCATGCTTGCGAGAGCTGGTCGGCGGTGTACTCAGCGCAGCGGCATAAAGGGGGAGTAGGCTGCCCTAGGCAGCCACGGAGGACAGCTTTGATGCTGAGTACGCCGTCGGCCGGCTCCAGTACAAGACTACACAGTCTCCAAGGACAGCTTTGATGCTAAATACGCCGCTGACCAGCTCCTGTAAAGAAGCACAAGAGCACAGAAGAAAAAAATAAGCCCAGAAAACGCAGAAACGTTACTTCCCCCGCAGCTCCCGCATCCGCTCCTCAAAATAGCTCCCCACCGTATACCGCTCCGACAATATCACCTCACGCCGGGGATGCAAAAACAGCGGCAAAGACACACGGCTTTTCTTGGCGCTCTCGCCCACCGGGTTCAGTACACGGTGAACGGTAGACGGGTAGTAGTGGCCGCTGGCTTCTTCCAGCATGTCGCCAATATTGACGATCAGCAAGCCAAAGTCACAAGGCACGTCGTACCACTGTTTGTCCTGGCCCAGCACCTGCAGGCCGGGTTCTGTGGCGGCGGGCAAAATGGTCAGCAGGTTAATGTCGCCGTGCGCTGCGGCGCGCTCGCTGCCCGCGGGCTCATCGCCGCGCAGGGGTGGGTAGTGCAGCACGCGCAGCAGTGTTTCCTGGCAACCATCAATCATCTGCGGTAGCGGCATGCTGTAGCGCGCCTTTACCTCGGGCGGTGAATAGTCTTCTACCCATTGCAGCAACGTGGTGGCCAGTTGGTTGCCTTGGGCATAGTACTGGTGCGCAGCTTCGCTGACCTGCGTGGGGTAACGGCCCCACGGGTAGATATGAAAAAATTCTTTCAAATCTTTGACGCTGTTGCCCTTGGCTGTTTCGCTGACAGCGGGCGAGAAGTAGCCATCTAATTTGTCTGGGTCCCAGGGGTATTGGTTTTTGGCGTCAGTAGAAAAAAACCCCAGCCACTCGTCGTAAATACCGGTGACTAAAGATTGTTTGAGAGGGTGATTTTTGAGTACGCCAAAGCCCGTGCGGTGCAGGCTTTCGCAAAACTGGGCAGGTGCATCAGCGTGGGTGAAATCGACAATGGGAAATTGCATGGCATGCTCCTAGGTTGTGGCCTTGGCCAACCAATCACGCATCAAGATGGCTTCAAAAAGAGCAGTCACCGCAGGCACGTCTACCGCCATGCAGGCGGTGATGGCGGGCACGTTATCTTCCCAGCCGGGTGTAGGGTACTGCATGAAATCTTGGCGTTGCATGATAGTTTGGCCTTGTGCAAAACCTTCGGTGGCTACCCGGGTACGACCTTGCTCGTAACCAAATAGTTCAGGGTTGGTCAAACACATCAAGGCCAACACATCGTGTCCGTAGCAGCCGTCAAAGTCGCGCATGTGCGCAAACCGGCTAGCGTAAAAGTGGGCGTAGAACTTCACCGCATGAAGCAAGGTGTCGGTAGCTGCGTGGCGGTGATGCGTGGCAATCTTGGCAAATAAACTGACAGGCAGCAAGACTTGGTAGGTCACATCCAGCCCTACCATGGTCAACTTGAAACCTGCGGTCAACACAGCATCAGCGGCATGCGGGTCGTTCCAAATATTGGCTTCGGCCACAGGCGACACGTTGCCATGCTCAGCAATGCTACCGCCCATGATGACTACTTTTTCAATGAGCTGCGGTAGGCTTGGCTCCAAAGCCAGTGCAGCCGCTAGGTTGGTCAGCGGGCCTACAGGCACCAGCGTGATCTGCCCTGGGTGCTGGCGTGCCATGTCCACGATAAACTGTGCTGCACTGCGCGGGTCGGCGCTGCGCAGTGTGGCTGCGCGCGACGGCAAATTACCCAACCCGTCGGTACCGTGAATAAAGTCTGGCGGCGCTTCAGTGTGTTTGACCAAGGGTTGGCTTGCGCCTTGCGCCACCGGCACATCACGGCCTGCCAGTTGCGTCAGGTACAAGGCATTC
>JAYTPK010000120.1:0-15516 GCA_043747295.1 Polaromonas sp.
GTTAAAGGCATTAGCAACTCAGAGACCAGCATTCATCTTGAAACCTATCGGTTGTCTTGAGACTCTCACTTACTATAAATTTAATAGCAATATAAGTAATGAATGCTTGGACTACAGGCCTAAAACGTTGGTAAAGCACCGTTGAAGCACCTTGTCAACCGCCAATCCATCCCCACGTTATGGGTCACGCGCTGATTTTCAGCGCATCAAGGAGCTGGAGCTATGTGGAAACGTCTTGCCGTCATTTGGGCCGCCATGCGCGGCGACCTGAGCATGCTGTGGCGCGCGCTGCGCCACCCGCAATCTCCCGCTTGGCTCAAGCTGGGCGTGGCAGGGCTCGTGTTGTACCTGATCTCGCCCATTGACCTGGTGCCCGACTTCATTCCGTTTCTCGGTGCGGTAGACGATGTGCTGATCATCACACTGGGCGTGAAATGGTTGCTAAAAAAGCTGCCCGAATCAGTGCGCCAAGCCATTGGTAAAGTGTGAGCGGTGTGATTTAAACTCGGGTCATGCAACTCGCCGCCCCACAGCTTAGCCAACACCTCCAACGCGGCCTCAAGTCGCTGTACACATTGCACGGCGACGAGCCGCTGCTGATCCAAGAGGCTGCAGATTCCATTCGTGCCCATGCACGCGAGCAGGGCTACACCGAGCGCACGGTGCACACTGTAGCGGGTGCTCACTTTGACTGGAGCGAAGTGCTGGCCGCTGGCGGCTCGCTCAGCTTGTTTGCCGATAAGCAAATCATCGAGGTGCGCGTGCCCACAGGCAAGCCCGGCAAAGAGGGCAGCCCCGCCATTCAGCAGCTGGCCCAAGCCGCAGAGGGCAACGACAGCATGCTCACGTTGTTTATCTTGCCGCGCCTGGACAAAATGACCAAAACTGGCGCGTGGTTTGCCGCGCTAGAAAGCTACGGCATCACGCTGCAAATCGACAGCATCGAGCGGCGCGTACTACCCCAGTGGATAGCCCAGCGCTTGGGCGCGCTGCACCTGCGCGTTAAAGCGGGCGAGGAAGGCGAACGTACGTTGAAGTTTTTTGCCGACCGGGTAGAAGGCAACCTGCTGGCCGCGCACCAAGAAATGCAAAAACTGGCCTTGCTCTACCCAGGCGATGCCGCCCACCCGCGTGAGCTGGGCTTTGACGAAGTAGAAGCCGCCGTGCTGAACGTGGCGCGCTACGACGTGTTCAAGCTGTCTGAGGCCGTGCTGGCAGGCAACGTGGCCCGCGTGCAGCGCATGCTAGACGGCCTGCAGGCCGAGGGCGAGGCTACGGTGCTGGTGCACTGGACATTGAGCGAGGACATTCGCGCATTGCACCGCCTGCGCAGCCTGATGGATGAAGGCAAACCGCTGCCCATGGCGCTGCAAGAGGCGCGGGTGTGGGGCATGAAGCAAAAGCTGTTTGAGCGTATTTTGCCCAGGTTGTCATCTGTGGATGCGGCCAATTTATTGCACTCTGCGCACCAGGTGGACGGTATTGTGAAAGGTCTCAAGCAACCGGGCTGGCCTGTGGACGCATGGATAGCTTTGCATCAGTTGGCGATGATGGTGTGTAAGGTGATGGCTTAAAACCCTTGCCTGTCTTGTACTTTGTACTTTTTACTTTGTACAGGGGCGCGAACAACGAAAAAATGCATTGCCAAAGGGGAGTCAATAGCAGAAGCCAGGAAAACCAAAACGCTACGAATTCAATAGCTACAAACGTAACAAATACTTGGACTACAAGCACTTTTTTTAGGTAAAAGCGCCTTGAAACCCATAAAAATACAGACGTACATTACCCACACATAAAAGTCATATCAGTCGATGCCATTTACGCATATTTGCGTACAAGGGTTTGCGCATACGCGGGGCTACAATCGACAACCTTTATAAAAACTGACGCGACAACCTCAAGCACTTTGAGGGTCACGAGCACACTACCCTTGCTGGAGACTGCATGCCCCCGATGAACGATACCGCCTCGAGCAACACCGAAGAAAAACGCGCTGAACTGCGCCGCGCCGCGCTGGAATACCACGAGTTTCCGGTGCCCGGAAAAATCGCCATCGGTGCCACCAAGCAGCTGCTTAACCAGCACGACCTAGCACTGGCCTACAGCCCTGGCGTGGCCGCGCCCTGCGAAGAAATCGTCAAAGACCCCAACAACGCTTTCAAATACACCGCACGCGGTAATTTGGTGGCCGTCATCACCAACGGCACCGCCGTGCTGGGCCTGGGCGACATTGGGCCGCTGGCGTCTAAGCCGGTGATGGAAGGCAAAGCGGTATTGTTCAAAAAATTCGCTGGCATCGACGTGTTTGACATCGAAATTAACGAGAAAAATGACCTGGACAAACTGGTCGACATCATTGCCTCGCTAGAGCCCACGTTTGGCGGCATTAACCTGGAAGACATCAAAGCGCCCGATTGTTTTTATGTGGAGCGCAAGCTGCGCGAGCGCATGAAGATCCCGGTTTTTCACGACGACCAGCACGGCACCGCCATTGTGGTGGGTGCGGCGATTTTGAACGGCCTGAAAGTCGTGGGCAAAGACATGAAAAAGGTCAAGCTTGTCACCAGTGGCGCAGGTGCTGCGGCCCTGGCGTGCTTAGGCTTGCTGCTCAAGCTGGGCATTCCGCGCGAGAATATTTTTGTCACTGACTTGGCGGGTGTGGTGTATGAAGGCCGCACCGAGCTGATGGACGAAGACAAAATCCAGTTTGCACAAAAAACCTCAGCCCGCACACTGGACGATGTGATCGAAGGTGCCGACGTGTTTCTGGGCCTGTCTGCAGGCGGCGTGCTCAAGCCCGAGATGGTCAAAAAGATGGCCACCAAGCCGCTGATTCTGGCGCTGGCCAACCCTAACCCCGAGATCATGCCCGAGCAGGTGAAAGCCGTGCGCAGTGACGCCATTGTGGCCACTGGTCGCACCGATTATCCGAACCAAGTTAACAACGTTTTGTGCTTTCCGTATATCTTTCGCGGTGCGTTAGACAGCGGTGCCACCACCATTACCCTAGAGATGGAAATTGCCGCCGTGCACGCCATTGCCCAGCTAGCCCAAGCTGAGCAAAGCGAAGTAGTAGCGGCTGCCTATGTGGGCGAGGCGCTGGCCTTTGGCCCTGAGTATTTGATTCCCAAGCCGTTTGACCCGCGCCTGATGATGAAGATTGCGCCCGCCGTAGCGCAAGCCGCTGCCGACAGCGGCGTGGCGTTGCGCCCTATTAAAGACATGGCTGCGTACCGCGAAAAACTACAAAGCTTTGTCTACGCCTCTGGCACTACGATGAAGCCGATTTTTACCGCTGCAAAACTGGCTACTAAAAAGCGCGTGGTGTATGCCGAAGGTGAAGAAGAGCGTGTGCTGCGCGCCTGCCAAATTGTGGTGGACGAAGGCATAGCACGCCCCACCTTAATTGGCCGCCCAGCTGTGATTGAAGAGCGGATTAAAAAGTTTGGCCTGCGTCTGGCAGCTGGTGTGGATTACGACGTAGTCAACGTAGAAAAAGACGACCGCTACCGCGACTTTTGGCAGACCTACCACCAGATGACCGAGCGCAAAGGCGTGACCGTGCAGATCGCCAAAATCGAGATGCGCCGCCGCTTAACTTTGATTGGCGCGATGATGGTGCACAAAGGCTTGGCCGACGGCATGATCTGCGGCACCTGGGGCACTACCGCGCTGCATTTGCACTATATCGACCAAGTGCTGGGCAAGCGCCCTGGCGGCGCTGCCAGCACACCACAAGACGTGCCGGTGTACGCCTGCATGAACGGCCTGATGCTGCCCGACCGCCAGGTGTTTTTAGTCGACACCCACGTTAACTACGACCCCACCGCCGAAGAGCTGGCCGAGATCACCACCATGGCCGCCGAAGAAATGCAGCGCTTTGGCGTGCACCCCAAAGCCGCTTTGCTGTCGCACAGCAATTTTGGCTCTAGCAACCAGCCCAGCGCGATCAAAATGCGCAAAGTGCTAGAACTGCTGCGCGTGCAAGCGCCGTGGCTAGAAGTAGACGGCGAAATGCATGGCGACATAGCCCTAGACCCAGCCAGCCGCAAAACCATCATGCCGCACAGCACTTTGACCGGCGAGGCCAATTTGTTGGTGTTGCCCAACATCGACGCGGCCAATATCAGCTACAACCTGCTCAAAACCGCTGCCGGCGGCAACATTGCCATCGGCCCCGTGTTGCTAGGATGCGCCGCCGCCGTGCATATTCTCACGGCAAGTACTACAGTGCGCCGTATTGTCAATATGACAGCTTTGACCGTGGCCGATGCAAACGCGGCCCGATAAAGCTTAAATACTAAGTTAGTACTCACAAATAAAACTAAGTGGACGCATTAAAAACCCTGCTATCGATAGTTATTGCACATAAGGGGCTTGCGTTTTCTGACGCTTTCTACGACAATGCGTAGCTTGGAATCTCGGGTTAACCCGCATCTTTTAAGCCCCGCGTCAATGGATTTGGGGCTGATTCCCTGTCTCCCCATGTGCTTGTAGGCCGTGGGGCGAGCAGCCAAGATTAGCCACTAAAACAGCCAAGAGCCACCACATGCACCACTATGGGATAGTCAAACGCTTATTCGCCAAAGCATGGCTCGGCCTTAGTTTAGCTGCGTTGCTAGGCATGGCACTGGTGACGGCAATGGTGACGGCAACGGGGCTGGCCCAGGCCAAGGGCCCTGCACCAGAGATGGATGTGGGTGCAACGATTGCTCTGGCACAGTTGCCCAAGCAAGGCGTTGAGACCTACGAGAAGATTTTCAAAGGCGGACCGTTTGAGTATGACAAAGACGGCACCGTGTTTGGTAACCGCGAGCGTGCGTTGCCTGCGCAAAAACGCGGCTACTACCGCGAGTACACGGTAAAAACACCGTATGCCCGCAACCGTGGCGCCAAAAGAATTGTGTGTGGTGGAAGTCAACCCGCCACACCCGATGCGTGTTATTTCAGTGACGACCACTACGCGACATTCAAGCGTATCGTTCGCTGAAATAGCCCATTAAAAACGTCGTTGTATTGTAATTTTTGTGAATAGAAAGCGGAGCGCACCATGCCACTTCGTACCGTGAAATCGAATATCGTTCAGTCTATCCGCGCTCACCGCGTGGCCGACCTACAAGCCGCCGCTACCGAGCTGGGGCACCACTTTTTGTACGCCAGTTTGGGCGACGCACAGTCCAAGCAAGACGTGCTCGATACCATTGCCGCGCAATTCAAACTGCCCGCGCATTTTGGTAAAAACTACGACGCGCTGTATGACTGCATGACCGACCCACTGCACAAGTCGGGCACGCAGCCTGGCTTTATCGTGGTGCTAGAGCACATCCCTGCCAACCTGAAGTTTGACAAAGAAGCCCGCGAGCAGCTGATCGACATCTTCCGTGATGTGTCAGAGTACTGGAGCGACCGCAAGATCCCGTTTCGTTGCTTCTACTCGTTCGCAGTAGCCCGCGCGTCTGACGGCAAGCCCGCCGCACCTATCGAGGTGGTGGAAGGCGCTGAGGCTGCAGAGAAGATGCCCACCGACAAACTGGTAGACGTATCGCCCCTGGCGCTGCGCATGTCTAGCCCGTTTAACGCGGGTTACTGGCTAAATGCTGCGTAATTTAGCTGCTTAATTTAGCTGCTTAATTTAGCTTCCTAATTGATCTGCGTAATTGAGCTACCTAATTGAGCTGCATCATAAGCTATCGAATTAATAGCTGTCCAAGTAATAAATACTTGGACTACAGCACTATTTAGCCACTTTTCCGCTAGCCCGACTGTACAAGGGCAGCACCTTGGGCAAGTTCTTCTCAATATCCGCAATACGCGACGGCCCGCTTGGGTGGGTGCTTAAAAACTGCGGTGGCGCACCTTTGCTGGCAGCGCCCATTTTTTGCCACAAGCTGACTCCGGCGCGTGGGTTGTAGCCCGCTCTGGCGGCCAGCTCCATGCCTACCAAGTCAGCTTCTGATTCATCCTCACGGCCAAACTTCAACGTCAGCAACTGCGCACCCATGCCCATGGCCTGCGCGCCTGCATTGCCTAAGCCCAGTACTTGGCTGAGCACATTAGCACCTATGCCAGTCGCTGCGTTTTTACCCATCCGCTCGCGGGCATGCTCGCGCAGCGCATGCGCTATCTCGTGGCCCATGATCATGGCGACCTCATCATCGGTGAGCTGCAATTGCTCCAAAATGCCAGTGTAGAAAGCAATTTTCCCGCCGGGCATACAAAAGGCATTGATCTGCTTGCTGTTGAGTACATTGACCTCCCACTGCCAGTCTTTGGCGCGTGGGTTCCACTCTAATGCAAAGGGCACAATTTTTTGTGCAATGGCTCGCAGACGCACCACTTGCGGATGACCAGCAGGTAGCAGTGCGTTTTTGCTGCTGGCCTCTTGCATCATTTGCTGGTATTGCTGCGTGGCCGATTGCTCTACCTGCGATGCAGGCACCAGCTTGGCAAATTTAGAATTGCCGCCCACCTCTACACCCTCACGCGCGCTGGCTGGCAGTGCGGTAAAAGCCAAAACCATAGATAACGATAACAACGTGGTACGCACAGCATCTCCTTAGCAGCAAAGTACAAACTATACCCAAGGCTATAACGCGCTGCAGGCATTGCACGGTGACAACACAAAAAAACGGCCACCCGTGAGGGTAGCCGTATGAAAGTCCTCATCATAAGGACGTCGTTGGGAGACTATGCGCATGGCTTCTGGGCGGCGACTCTGACGGTCACCTCACCCTTGAGACCACATTGCAACTTTTTCGCTAAGAATGTGTGACAGGAACCAGTCCATTGTGCAACGGTTTTGATGTGCTGCGCATCACCCAAATGGGTGATAAGGTGGGGATTTACACTATAATTTTAACCTATTTGAGCAATAAGTCACACTTATGCAGCTGCCAGTTTAGCCTGCAACGAACCTATAAGTACCCCTATTATTCGGCGGGTTTAGCCTGTGGCTCACTTGCAGGTAACTTAAGTACAAAACATGCACCCCCGCCATCGCGCGCTTGGCAGTGCACTTGACCTGCGTGGTTTAACACAATGGAGCGAACCAATGACAAGCCCAAACCAACACCGCCGTCACGTTCACTGGCGTTGGTGCTGCGATAAAAGGGCTGAAAAATCCGCTCACGCTCGGTCTCAGGCACGCCAGGGCCACGGTCGCAGACGACTAACTCGATCAAGCGGTAGAACGGGCTTTGTGAACCTGCAAGGCTTGGCGCATCCGCCATCTGCGCGCGCAAATTCAGCGTGACCTCGACTTGCCCGCCGCCGTAACGGTTCGCGTTCTCCAGCAGGTTGCGCACCATGCGGCGCAACAGCCGCTGTACACCGTGCACGCTGTACTCTGGGTTGAGTTGCTTTGCAGGCTGCTCGTCTTGCAGCACATCCAGCGGCACATTCAGCCGTGCACACTCCTCGGCCACCAGCACCAGCATGTCTACCGCCTCGCGCGTGCCCATGTCGATGGCGCTGCTGTGCTGCGTAGCATCTAGCCGGCTGGCCAGCAAAATTTCGTCGATCAAAGCATCCAGCTCATTGATATTGCGCGCCAGTTCTGCGCGCAGCTGTGGGCTGGGGCTGTGCTCAATCAGCTCCATCCCCATGCGGATACGCGCCAAAGGCGAGCGCAGCTCATGCGAGGCATTGGCGAGCAGCGTTTTATGGACCAACACCAGCGCCTCGATACGGTTAGCAGCTTGGTTAAACCGCTGGGCTAAAAAGGCCACTTCGTCGCTACCGTCCGCATCTACGCGCACCGCCAGGTCACCCTGGCCCCAGCGCTCGACGCTGCGCTGAAGCTTTTCTAGCCGCTGGGTCAGCCGGCGCACCACGGGGTAACTGCCCAGCGCGATGCCCAACGCCAACACGCCCCACAACAGCAACATAAAACCCGGGTTGCGCTGCATATTGCCCTCTAGCCAGCGCGGCGGCAGTTGTGACAACGTCTGAGTGCCCAAACCCGTTATCTGTGAACGCGGCGATACCCGGATAGTGAAATTGCCAGTTTGCGCATTGGCGCTGGTGATGGCCGCCACAGCTGCGCTAGGCAAGCTCAGCTCAAATTCTAGGCCTTGGCCTGCGCGCTGCGCTTTGGAGCTGGCTTTACCTACCACTTGGCCCGCTGCATTAAGCACGGTCAGCTCGCGCGCAGGCAGCTCGGTCAAGCGCTCAGCGCGTACACGGTCCATATTGACGCGCCAGATCCAACCAAACAACATGGTCATCACCAGCACCGCAGCTAACACCGCCAGCCAGATGCGCACATACAGACGGTTAAAAAACGAAAAATGCATGTGCGCTTTGCTATTCTTGTTGTTTAGAAAACAAATACCCCACGCCGCGCACGGTGACAATGCGCTGCGGCTCTTTGGGGTCTAGCTCAATGGCGCTACGGATGCGGCCCATGTGCACATCAATTGACCGGTCAAAGGCTTCCAACTCGCGGCCGCGAACGGCCTCCATGATCTGCTCACGCGTGAGCACGCGGCCCGCGCGCTCAGCAATGGCCACCAGCAAATCGAACTGGTAGGCCGTGAGTTCAGCCCTGTGCCCCGCTACCGTCACGGTGCGGGTATCGCGGTCAATCTCCAGGCTGCCAAACACCATGCTGCGGTTAGCGGCCAGGCTACCGGGTGTCTCGCTGGTGCGGCGCATGATGGCACGTATGCGGGCCAGCAGCTCACGTGGCTCAAACGGTTTGGACAAATAGTCATCAGCCCCCAGCTCCAGGCCGATGATGCGGTCCATCGCGTCGCCCTTGCCGGTCAGCATCAGCACCGGTGTGCGGCCCGCATCACCGGGCAGCGCACGCAAGCGGCGGCACACCTCCAGGCCGTCAATGCCGGGCATCATCACGTCCAATATCACCAGCGCAGGCGGTGCAGCCTGCAGCGCGGCCAAGCCAGCCTCACCATCGGCAGCATGTGCAAATGTCAGACCGTTGGTTTGCAGATATTCGCCCACCATACCAGCTAGGCGCACGTCATCTTCAATCATCAAAATCGACTTCATAGCGCGATGGTAGCCAATGTCGCGCACGCTGGCTAGCGCTGCTATGAAGTGGCGGTAAAGTTAGGTAAAGGAGCGTCTGGCCCGCTAAAAAACCATGTCGTAGCCAATAGTCATCGGCGCATGGTCAGAGAACTTTTCGGTTTTATAGATCTCTTCTTCTCGCGCCAATGCCGCAATGGCTGGCGTGGCTAAGTGGTAGTCCAGCCGCCAGCCTACGTTTTTGGCATAGGCTTGGCCGCGCTGGCTCCACCAGGTGTAGCACTCGTCAGTGGTGTCGGGCTTTAGCAGGCGGTACACGTCTTGCACGCCCGCCTGGTCTATCAGCCGGGTTACCCAAGCGCGCTCCTGCGGCAGAAAACCGCTGTTTTTTACGTTGCCTTTGTAATTTTTCAAGTCTGCCTCTTTGTGCGCAATATTGATGTCGCCACACAGCACAAAATCACGCTCTTGTTTGAGCGCCACCAGATGCGGGTACATCTTGGCTAAAAACCGGTATTTGGCCAGCTGGCGGTCTTCGCCCGATGAGCCGCTAGGAAAATAACTGCTGATGACCGAGAACTTGCGCTGCGGTGTATCAAAGCGCAGCTCTACATAGCGGCCTTCGGCATCAAACTCGCCGCCATCAAAACCAATGATCACCTGGCTGGGTGCGTGGCGCGTGTACACACCCACGCCGCTGTAGCCTTTTTTCTCGGCAAACTGAAAATAGCCCTGCATACCAGCAATGCTCTCAAACTTGCCTGCGATGTCGCTAGCCTGCGCCTTGATCTCTTGGACGCACATACAATCAGGCGCAGACTGCCCAACCCACGCTGGCATACCTTTGGAAGCGGCGGAGCGGATGCCGTTAAAGTTCAAGCTGGTGATTTTGAAGAGTGATTTTTTCATGGCTAAACTGCAGGCGTGTGGCGTGTGGCGTGAGGCCTGTGGGCCAGCGTGACTTAAATAAAAGCGCAGGCAATGACAACTGAATGGGAATATACCGTGTCGGACAACCAACTCGCACTTGATTTTGTGCAATTTTCTGTCGAATCTGGCGTTTTGCGCTTTGGGCAATTTACCACCAAGGCGGGTAGATTGTCGCCCTATTTTTTCAATGCCGGCCTGTTTGACGATGGTGCCAAACTGGGCCGCCTAGCGCAGTTTTATGCCCAGCGCATTATGGACAGCGGCATAGAGTTTGACATGCTGTTTGGCCCAGCCTACAAGGGTATTCCGCTGGTGGCCGCCGTGGCCATTGAACTGGCGCGCTTGGGCCGCAACGTGCCCTACGCCTACAACCGCAAAGAAGCCAAAGACCACGGTGAAGGTGGCAGCCTGGTGGGCGCGCCCGTGCACGGGCGAGTACTGATCGTGGACGACGTGATGTCTGCTGGCACTGCCGCGCGCGAGTCTATTGCCATCATCAAAGCTGCGGGTGCTCAGCCCCACGCCGTTGCTATTGCCCTGGACAGGCAAGAAAAAGCCACCGAAAACACCGCCACCGGCCAGCGTGATGTGCCGCACAGCGCCGTGCAGTATGTCACTGATGTGCTGGGCCTTAAGGTTTGCACGATTGCTAAACTATCCGACTTATTGCAATATCTGCATACCAGTGGTGCCAGCATGGCCCTGCACAGCCAGGCAGTGCAGGCCTACCGCCAGCAGTACGGGGTTGTTTAAGGCATGACAACCGGTTGTGCCGCCATTGCGTTAAATTCACTATTCCAACTGCCCCACGCTTAAACACCTTATGAAAATTTGCGTTAAAGCCACGTTAACTGCCGCCCTTTGGTGCGCAAGCGCTGCTGCTGCTTGGGCGCAAATTTACTCTTGTGTGGACGCTAAAGGTCGCAAGCTGACCTCTGACCGGCCCATAGCAGAGTGTGCTGACCGCGATCAAAAAGAACTCAACAGCAACGCCACCGTCAAACGCACCGTCAAACCCACCATGACTGTTGAAGAGCAGCGCGCGTTTGACGAAAAAGAGAAAAACTTTGCCGAGGAACAAGCCCGTACCGCCGAAGAAAAGCGCAAAAATCGGGCTCTGCTTATCCGCTACCCTAGCCGCGCTGCACACGACAAAGAACGTGTGGAAACTCTGGCCCAGGTTGACGATGTGATCAAGGCTGCCACCAAACGCGTGGGTGAGCTGGCCACGCAGCGCACAGCGATCAATGCCGAGCTAGAGTTTTACAAAAAAGACCCAAGCAAAATGCCCATGTCTTTAAAACGCCAAATTGAAGACAACGACAACAGCGTGGCCGTACAAAAACGCTTTGTCGTCGACCAAGAGGGCGAAAAAAAGCGCATCAACATGCGCTTTGACGAAGAGCTAGTGCGCTTGAAAACGCTCTGGCCGCTAATGGGGGCCGTGGGCACGTCTGGAACAGCAAAAAAGTAAGGTAACTGGGCTGTAGTCCAAGTATTCATTGCTCATACAGCTATTAAATTTATAGCGTATAGCTTCTCAAACTCTGCGGCTTTTGCAAATCATGCGACTCAGGCAAGTAGCTTCAATGCGCTCTAACCCAGTTTACTTTTCAGCATCTCATTGACCTGCGCCGGATTGGCCTTGCCTTTACTGGCCTTCATCGCCATGCCTACCAGCGCGTTCAGCGCCTTGTCGTTGCCCGCTTTGAATTCGGCTACGTTTTTCACATTGGCTGACAGCACGTCGTCAATGATTTTCTCCAGCGCACCAGAGTCATTCATCTGCTTGAGGCCTTTGGCTTGGATCACCGCGTCAACATCGCTTGCGTCTTTTAACCACAGCGCATCGAACACTTGCTTGGCAGCGTTGTTTGATACTGTGCCATCAGCGATTCGGCCAATCAATGCGGCTAATTGCGCAGCCGACACGGGGCTGTTGGCAATGTCGCTATCTTGGGCATTCAAGCGGCGCGACACCTCGCCCATCACCCAGTTGCTGGCCAATTTGGGCTGACCACAGGCTTTGGCCGTGGCCTCAAAATACGCTGCAATCGCCTTGCTCTGCGTCATCATCGTGGCGTCGTACTCTGGCAGGCCGTAGTCTGCGGTAAAGCGCGCAGCCATCACGCGTGGCAGCTCGGTCATGCTGGCGCGGGTGCGCTCAACCCAAGCGCTGTCAATCACCAGCGGCGGCAAGTCAGGGTCAGGAAAGTAGCGGTAATCTGCGGCGTCTTCCTTGGTGCGCATGGCGCGCGTCTCGCCCGTGTCGGGGTTGAACAGCACGGTGGCCTGCTCAATGGCGTGGCCGTCTTCGATCTGCTCAATCTGCCAGCGCACTTCGTAGTCAATCGCCTGCTGCATGAACTTAAAACTGTTCAAGTTTTTGATCTCGCGGCGCGTGCCAAACTTGGCACCCGGCTTGCGCACCGACACGTTGGCGTCGCACCTAAAGCTGCCCTCTTGCATGTTGCCGTCGCAAATACCGATCCATGTGACGATTTTGTGCAGCTCTTTGGCATACGCCACCGCCTCGGCGCTGCTGCGCATGTCGGGTTCGGTAACGATTTCTAGCAACGGCGTGCCAGCGCGGTTCAGGTCAATGCCACTTTGGCCCCGTCCATCTCCGATGGACGCTCCTAACGTCTTGTCTTCATGCAACGATTTGCCTGCATCTTCTTCCAAGTGGGCGCGCACCAGACGCACTGATTTTTTCACCCGTTCTGAGCTTGCCGAAGATGTTCCCGGCGAATCTAGGAAGAACTCAACCGAGCCACCCTGCACTACCGGAATCTCAAATTGGCTGATCTGGTAGCCCTTGGGCAGGTCGGGGTAGAAGTAGTTTTTACGCGCAAAAACGCTGCGCGGGGCGATGCGGGCACCAATGGCCAGGCCAAACTGGATGGCGCGCTCGACAGCGCCCTTGTTCATCACCGGTAGCGTGCCGGGCAAGGCCAAATCCACCGCGCAGGCTTGGGTATTAGGCTCCGCGCCAAAAGCGGTAGAGGCGCGGCTAAAAATTTTGCTCTGGGTAGACAGCTGCGAATGCGTTTCAAAGCCGATAACCACTTCATAGCCGCGGACTAAGAGCGACAAATCAACTTGGCGGTCATCTTTAAAGTCAGTGGCAGAGGCTGCTGGCTCAATCGTTTGTATTGAGGCGTTCATGTTATTTGCCCTCCACAAAAACTGGAGGTTGGCGTAAATGGAAATCGGTTGCCTGCTGCAAACAGTGCGCCATGTTGAGCAGTTTTGCCTCTGAAAAATAGTTGCCAATCAGCTGCAAGCCCACAGGCATGCCACCACCTTCTGGTGATGCTGCAAAACCAGCTGGTACGCTCATGCCTGGCAAGCCAGCCAGTGACGCTGGCAAGGTAAAAATGTCGGCCAGATAGTTGGCCAACGGGTCGCTGGATTTCTCGCCCAGTTTCCACGCTACCGTGGGGGCCACAGGGCCTGCGATCACGTCACACACTTTGAAAGCTTGTTGAAAATCGTCAGCAATCATGCGGCGAATTTTTTGCGCTTGCAAGTAATACGCGTCGTAGTAACCGTGCGATAAAACATACGCACCGATCATGATGCGGCGTTTGACCTCGTCGCCAAAACCTTCGGCGCGGGTTTTTTTGTACATGTCGGTCAAATCGCCATAGTTTGCTGCACGGTGGCCAAACTTTACGCCATCAAACCGGCTCAGGTTAGAGCTGGCCTCAGCCGGCGCGATGATGTAGTACACCGGGATAGACAGCTCGGTACGCGGCAGGCTAATGGGCACCAGTTTTGCGCCGAGTTTTTCATATTCTTTGAGCGCTGCGTCGACTGCGGTGCGCACGTCTGCACTTAAGCCATCACCAAAAAACTCTTTAGGAATGCCGATGCGCAGGCCCGCGATGCTATCGTTTAAAGAGCGAGAGTAGTCTTCAGCGGGTACATCCAGCGAGGTCGAGTCGCGGTCTAGGTCAGGCCCGCACATGGCGGTGAGCAGCAGGGCGCAGTCCTCAGCGCTGCGTGCCATGGGCCCGGCCTGGTCTAGGCTGGACGCAAAGGCCACCATGCCGTAGCGCGAGGCGCGGCCATAGGTTGGCTTGATGCCAGTGATGCCGCAAAATGCAGCGGGTTGGCGAATGGAGCCACCCGTGTCGGTGCCAGTGGCCGCTGCGCACAGGCCAGCGGCCACAGCCGCAGCGCTGCCGCCTGATGAGCCACCTGGTATGCGTGTGGTGTCCCACGGGTTGAGTACTTTGCAGTACGCTGAGTTTTCGTTGCTCGAACCCATGGCAAACTCGTCGCAATTGAGTTTTCCTAGCGTTATAGCCCCGCAGTCCATGATTTTATTAACTATAGTGCTATTAAAAGGTGAGCGATAGTCTTTTAGCATTTTTGACCCCGCCGTGGTGGCAAAGTCGGCAGTCACGAAAATGTCTTTGTGCGCGATGGGCACGCCCAGCAGTGGCGCATGTTCGCCAGCGGCAATGCGTGCGTCTGCAGCACGTGCTTGCGCCAAGCTCACGGTGTGGTCGGTAGCTAAGAACGCGCCCAAGCTGGCGTGTTGTTGCATACGGGCCAGATAATGCTGGGTAGCCTCAACAGAAGATAATTTTTTGCTGGCCAGCTGCTTGGCCAGGACGGTAACGCCTAAATTGTGAAGTTCGGTCATAGCGGCTTACTCAATCACTTTGGGTACCAAAAACAGCCCGCGCTCTACGGATGGGGCGCTGCGCTGGTTGGATTCGCGTTGGTTAGGCTCGCTGGCAATGTCATCACGCAGACGCAGGGCGATGTCCTGTATGGCCGCCACCGGGTGGGCCAAAGGCTCAATTCCTGTGGTGTCCACGGCACGCATTTGCTCCACAATGTTAAAAAAATCATTGATTTGGCTCTGCATGCGCTGGGCTTGGTCGGGCTCTAGCGCCAAGCGCGCCAGATTGGCGATACGGTCAATGTCTTGCGAATTTAGTGACATAACAGGTTTTAAATGTTTAACGTGTGTTGGGTCGGCGGTATCAAAACAACCTGCGTTGCAGCCGGGGTAGCCCAAAAGCTTTTGTAAGCCTGTGTGTCTGCATCAAAAATAAGAGCAAAAACGCTGAGCTGCACCCGGTTATCCACAGGGGATGCGGTATTATCCTGCCTTTAGGGTAAATAGCTTTAAAGCAAGCATATTTGTACCGAAAAAACGGGTTTTCGATAATTTAAAATTGTAGAGCAGTGATGGTGAGGCCGAAGCGCGCACCATGCTGGAGAGGATTAGAAGATGTTTTCAGCTTTTCGTCGGTACTTTTCCACCGATTTGGCCATCGATTTAGGTACGGCCAACACCTTGATCGTCGTGCGCGACAAGGGCATCGTTTTGGACGAGCCGTCAGTGGTGGCCATTCGCCACGAAGGTGGCCCCCAAGGCAAAAAAACCATCCAAGCCGTGGGCAAAGAAGCCAAAGCCATGCTGGGCAAAGTGCCCGGCAACATTGAGGCCATTCGCCCGATGAAAGACGGCGTGATTGCCGACTTCACCGTGACTGAGCAGATGCTCAAGCAGTTCATCAAAATGGTGCATCCGCGTGGCGTCTTCAAGCCCAGCCCGCGCATTATCATCTG
>JAYTPK010000121.1:0-11007 GCA_043747295.1 Polaromonas sp.
CTTGTCGGATTGGGTGCTATCGGGTTACGTTTTGCCAAAATGGTTGATGCCATGGGTATGCGGGCACTGGGGTTTGACCCGTATGCTAAAAATCTGCCTAACTACATTCAGACTGTGGATTTGGCAACGATTTGGCGTGAATCTGATGCAATTTCTTTGCATTGCCCGCTGACACCAGAAAACAAACAACTTATCAATGCAGAGACTTTGGCGCAATGCAAACAAGGAGTCATTTTTGTCAATACGGCACGAGGTGGTTTGGTGGATGAGCCGGCGCTGCTGGCGGCCGTGCAGTCTGGGCAGGTCAGCATGGCTGCTTTGGACAGTTTTGCCATCGAGCCCATGACCATACCGCATATTTTTCACGGTCAAAAAGGGTTTATCTTGAGCCCGCATATTGGTGGCGTGACCAGTGATGCGTATATCAATATGGGTGTAGCGGCAGCACAGAACATACTTGACGTACTCAATACATATAAAAGCTAAAGGAGACATGATGAGACAGTTATTTAAAACCCTTATGGCATGTGTTTGCCTGCTGTGCGCCAGTGTATTTGCACAACCCTCTTCTGGTAGGGCAGTCACTTTTGTTGTTCCCTACGGCGCAGGTGGTAGCACCGACATCATGGCGCGGGTGATGGCACAGTATCTGCCGCCTATTTCTGGCCAGCCTGCTGTTGTTGAAAACCGTACGGGCGGTGGTGGACTTGTAGGTTGGGGTTCGGTAGCGCGCGCTACGCCCGATGGTACGACTGTGCTGACGAATGAAATTTCGTTTCCTATTTCTAGCGTATTGTTGCCATCGATGCCATTCGATCCTAAAACTGCCTTCGCTCATTTAACAATTGCCGCATCTGTGCCACATGTGCTGGTGGTGCACCCCAGTGTGCCCGCCAATAATCTCAAAGAATTTATTGCCTATGCCAAGGCCAATCCAGGCAAGCTTAATTACGGTTCTGGCGGCAACGGCACTAATACCCACATGGGTGCGGAATTGTTTAAAAACTTAGCTGGCGTGTTTTCGACACACATTCCGTATCGTGGCGGCGGCCCTGCCTTGCAAGGTGTGTTGGCGGGCGATGTGCAGTGGATGACTACCGCGTTGCCAGGTGCGATTCCTCATATTAAATCGGGCAAAGTCAAAGCTTTCATGCTGACTGCGAACGAGCGTTCTGCCACGATGCCCGATATTCCATCAGCTAAAGAATTAGGCCTCGATATGGATATGCCGTTTTGGCTAGGCTTTTCAGTTTCCAGCAGCACGCCAGCTACTGTGCAAGCCAAGCTGCATAAAGACATGACGGCTGTTTTAGCGCTGCCCGATGTCAAGAAACGCCTTGGTGATATGGGTTTTAGCGTAATTGCAAGTTCTAGTGCAGATGCTAAAAAGTTGGTCGAAAGCGATATGCAGCGCTGGGCCAAACTAATTAAGGCGGCTGGTATTAAACCGGACTGATTCGCGGACTGATATACAGATTAAAACGATCAAGAGAAATCCTATGCAAGCATCACGTCGTCAAGTGGTTTTGGGTGGCCTCGGCTCACTGGGAAGTGCAGCACTGGGTTCGCAGTTGATGGGTTGCGCTAGCTTGCCTACTGCGCCCAAGCCCGAATCAGTTACTGTGCCGCATTCAACGGGTACGGACACGCCTGTGTTTGCAATGCCCGCATTGGCTTGCGATTGCCATCATCATATTTACGACAGACGATATCCGGCGCATCCGAGCGCCACGCTGCTGCCTGAAGACGCAAGCATGGCTGACTACAAGCTATTGCAAAAGCGCTTAGGCCTGCAGCGCAACGTCATCGTGCAGCCCTCAACTTATGGTGTGGATAATCGTTTACTCGTGGATACGCTTAAAGTCATGGGTTCGGGTGCTCGCGGTGTGGCGGTTGTCGATGTCAACGTCTCGGATGAGCAGCTGTTGGCGCTGCACCAAGCGGGCGTCCGTGGCATCCGATTCAATCTAAGTTTTTTAGTTGGCATCACAACTGACATGATGTTGCCGCTGTCTAAACGCATTGCAGCCATAGGCTGGCACATTCAAATCAACGGCTCGGCAGATCGCATCTTGGCACAGCAAGCTTTAATTAGTAGTTTGGAAGTTCCTGTGGTGTTTGACCATATGGGGCAGTTACCCCAGCCGCAAGGTACTGACCATCCTGTTTTCAAAGTGTATGAGCGCTGGCTCGGCGAGGGGAAGACATGGTTTAAATTGTCAGGTCCGTATCTGACCAGTAAAAAGACAGATTTGTCGGATGCCGTTGGAGTTGCCCAAGCTTTGATCGCAAGGGCACCAGATCGCATGGTTTGGGGCAGCGACTGGCCGCATCCTACTAAAAAAGCCAACGAAAAACCCAACGATGCCGCCATTCTCAATCTTTTGGCTGCGTGGGCAACGACTGAAGCAGCGAGAGCAAAGATTTTGGTACACAACCCCGCTAAGCTATACGGGTTCTAAGCGTTAGCCAACCTATGTTTTATCTCAACCCTCCTAAAGTTCGCGAGCTGCAAGTCTGGTCTTCAATGCCCGAGTCGTTTCGTAGAACGGGCGTGCGGTCTGTGTGGGCGGATGCCAATCAAGGCGGAAAAACGATTGATTCGTTTTTAGAAGGCCCCGTCTTTGACATCGCTGGCAACTTGTATGTGACGGATATTCCGTTTGGTCGCATTTTCAAAATCGACCCGCAGGGCAAGTGGACATTGGCCTTCGAATACGACGGCGAACCTAATGGCATGAAGTTTTTAAGCAGAGACCGACTTCTGATTACTGACTACAAAAACGGGCTCATGCTGCTGGATTTATCCACGCAAAGTATCACACCATTTTTAGCGCGACGCAATACTGAGTCTTTTAAGGGTGTGAACGATCTGACGATAAGTTCAAACGGCGACATTTACTTTACTGACCAAGGGCAGACGGGGTTGCATGACCCGACGGGTCGCGTGTACCGCTACACACCGACATCAGGTCGATTGGAGCTACTCTTATACAACGTACCCAGCCCGAACGGTATCGTCCTATCACCCGACGAGAAATTCTTGTTTGTGGCGGTAACGCGGGGCAATTGCGTTTGGCGCATGCCTTTGCTGGCGGACGGCAGCATCTCCAAAACAGGTCAATTTTTTACCTCCTATGGCCCCAGCGGTCCAGACGGACTAGCCATGGACGAATCTGGGCGGCTTTTAGTAGCGAATCCTGGACTTGCATATATATGGGTGCTAAACAGCAGAGCGGAGCCTGTTCAAGTGCTCCAAGCTTCACCGGGGCATTCGTTAACGAATATTGCTTTTGGAGGAGTCCATCGAGACGAACTTTTCGTAACAAATTCAACGACTGGTGAAATCTTACGAACAAAAATGGACGTTCCTGGAGTGAAAATTCACACTTTTTAATATGGTCAACGGTCTTTCTAGCGTCCTGCTAGCGCCAATGGTAGCGCGATGCAGTTGGTCAAGACTAGCGTAAGCTACCTCACACCAGCCCACCAAGAAGAGAATTTTTGTCCCTCATCTCCCAAATTCACAGCCTCGCCGATTTGGGGTGTCAACAAGCGATACGGTTTGTTTTTGCTCTCAGAATTGATGCGGTCGAACGGCTCGTCCCAAGGGTGTCTGGCAAGGTTAAAGCGGGCGACGTGTGCGGGCAAAAGCGCTTTGGCGTTCAATTCTTGTGCTGCCTGTGACGCTTCCTCTGGATTCATGTGAATGGTCGGCCAGCGCGGGTCATACTGCCCCATGTCAAGCGCAACGAGATCAAAACTACCGAAGCGCTTGCCTATTTCCTTGAAGTGGGGGCCGTAGCCCGTGTCGCCACTGAGCAGGATTCGCCGTTTGTCAGACTCCAGCACAAAGCCGGCCCACAGTGTCTTGTTCTGTGAAAGCGCACGACCCGAGTAATGCCGCGCAGGCACGACGTGGATAGCCAGATTGTTATCAATATTGGCATCAGCACTGACATTCCCAAGAGCCAGCTTTTCGTACCAGTCGGCCTCGTTCACTTTGTCCTTGGCGTAGCCCCACCGCTGGAAATGCGCCCACACGCCCAGGGGTGCGAGAACCTGCTTGGTCTTGCTTTGTAACGCAGTGACAGTTTCAAAGTCTAGATGATCCCAGTGATCGTGGGTGATTAGCAGTAGGTCGATATCTGGCATGTCATCTGCCGAGTAGATGTTGGTTCCTTCGAATGCACGCCCTGCAAACGCTACAGGTCCTGCGTTGGGTTTGAACAGTGGGTCAACCAGTATTCGGCGGCCAGCAAGTTGTATAAAGTAAGACGAATGCCCTAGCCAGACCAGCGTGTCTTGCTGGGGATTAAGTGCCTTGAGGTCAAGCTTCAATGTAGGCATAGCCTGTGCAGGTTCAAGTTTATCAACCGGATGCGTCAGGTCGCTGAACGTGATGGACAGCCCACTTTGCCCCTCGGCAATGACGGAAGTGGGTATGGGGTAAAGAAATTCGCCATTCGCATAGTTTGACGAACGCGCCATCAAACTTGTATCAGGGTCGGCTCCGAACTCGGCTCGCTGGAGAAAGGTAAATGCCCCCAGCAGCACAATTGCTACTAAGGCAACCAAGCCGATCAAAATCTTTAATAGTTTTTTCTTCATTTGTTAGCGGCCCTAAGTTATTTGGCACGCGATATCGTCACGCTGACTTGGCCTGCTTGTCGAAGTGCCTCGATACCAGACGTTATTTTTGCGATCTTGATGACACCTGACGCGTCAGGACCTTGTCCACGATAAAACGCAAGATTTCCCCACGGAGCGTAATATGCGATATCGCCCAAAGCACCGGCGTCAGTGGCAGGTGCACCTAGCTCTGACAAGCGCTTGGGCAATGAACCGCTGACTTTCTCTGCATGACCAAATTCCCGCAGAGTGATAGTCATGGGCAGGAGTGATGCGAAATCACGCGCGGTCGCATTGTCTTCCAACAATGCCGTCATGCTCGTGGAGCCGATGGCGATGTTGATAGTCACGCGATGTGCTCCTATTAGGGCTACTCCAGTTCCAGTTTGCATGGGTGCAGCTTTGCGGCTGGTAAAGTCGGCTGCAGCCACATTGGATACCGCCCATACCAAACCTGCAGCGACCAGCCAGGCATGCAAGAAGCTGATGCGGTTTATCGCTTTCGGGGTGACATTTAGGGCGGCAAACATCATGGTGCACTTTACTTGAGGTGGGTCTGGAAGAAGCTCGTCAGCTTATCAAATGGAATCACGTCCACGCGATCGTATAAATCCGTGTGCACGGCACCAGGGATAATCATGAGCTCCTTGGGTTGCGCTGCAGCCGCATAGGCGGTTTCGGTAAAGTAGCGCGAATGCGCTTTTTCACCGTGGATAAACAGAACTGGACGTGGCGAAATTTCTGCGATATGGGTCATCAGCGGTGCGTTCAGGTAAGGCAAAATGCCAGTTACCGTAAAAGAACCGTTCGAGTTGACTGCCCTTGGGTGGAAGCCGCGCTTGGGGGATTTGTAATAGTCGGCGTATTCCACCATAAACTGCGGCTCACCACCCTTGAGAACGTTGAACATCGGAAGCATCGCTGGGCTACCGCTTTCTGCATCCTTCCAACGCTGTTGACTCATTTGTTCCAGCGTTTGCGAGCGCTGCTCAGCTGTCACGCTATCGTTGTAGCCTTTGGATAAAACGCGCGCCATATCATACATGGTGCTGACTGCAACGGCTTTGACGCGCTTGTCCACAGCGACGGCATTCAAAGCGATGCCACCCCAGCCGCAAATACCAAGGACGCCGATGCGCTTGCGATCCACAGAAGCTTGCAAACCCAGAAAATCAATGGCTGCGCTGAAATCTTCGGTATTGATATCTGGCGAGGCGATGTGGCGTGGCATACCGCCGCTTTCACCCGTAAAAGATGGATCGAAAGCCAATGTGATGAAACCGCGTTCCGCCATGGTCTGCGCATAGAGCCCTGATGACTGCTCCTTTACTGCACCAAACGGCCCAGCGACGGCAATGGCGGCTAGTTTGCCACTGAGTTTTTTGGGTGTGTACAGGTCTGCAGCCAAAATAATGCCGAAACGGTTTGTAAAGCTGACCTTTTTGTGGTCGACCTTGTCGCTTTTGGCGAAGGTCTTGTCCCATGTGTTGCTGAGCTTGATTTTTGATTTCGCCACAGCCTGCAAAGAGGCAAGCATTCCGACGCTTAGTGCAGCGATGCTGCTGCCTGTCATTTTCAAAACGCCACGACGGTCAACATGTGACGCATCATGATTGGCGCTTGCATTGCTTGTAATATTTGGTTTGTTCATGGTAATTTATCTGGTTAGTTGCTGGTTACTGGTTGCTGTTTGGGTGGCAGGGTGCACTTAAGACTTATCTCAAAGTTTTGCTGTTATTGCCATTGCTTCTACGATCGCCGCTTCAGGCAAGATGCTTTTGAAAAAAGGATGCAAATTTATCAAATGGAATCAGGTTTACACGGTCGTACAGATCCACGTGCCCCGCACCTTTGACGATGAACAGCTCGCGTGGCTCAGCAGCTAGCTGATAGGCATCTTCGCTAAAGTAACGTGAATGTGCATTCTCGCCCGCCACAAGCAGCACCGGACGAGGTGACACTGTACGTAAGTGATCGAAGGGGCGGAAAAGAAAGAACGACGGCGCACTTGTCACAGTAGTTGCTGAATCTGAGCGTGGATGCTGACCACGTGGCGTGCGGTAATAATCAAAAAACTCGCTCGTAATTGGATCAGTATCGGCAGCTAGTTTGAGTGGTAATTGACGAGTGACTGGTTTGCCATCGGCGGCATCTTTCCATCGCTGCTGGTTGATAACGCCTAACATGCCTTTGCGCATCTCGTCGGTGTTGGTTTTTCCCATACCATCACGGATGATGCCGCCCATGTCGTACATAACCGATGTCGCGACCGCCTTGATTCTCGGGTCAATCTGTGCAGCTGCTAATACAAAGCAACCACTTGCACAGACACCAAGCGCACCAATGCGGTCACGGTCAACAAATGCTTGCAGTCCTAGATAGTCAATGCCCGCGCTAAAGTCTTCTGTGTAAATTTCAGCTGAAGCCGTGAAATGAGGTGCGCCACCGCTTTCACCTGCAAATGATGCATCATGAGCTAAGGTGACAAAACCCCGTGCAGCCATGCTTTGAGCATACAAACCAGCAGTCTGCTCCTTTACGCCGCCGAAGGGGTGACCAACCACCAAAGCTGGATGCTTACGGGTACGATCTAAATCCTTAGGCATGTAAAGATCTGCCACCAAGAGGATGCCAAATCGATTGTTGTAGGCTACTTTTATCTGAGTTACACGCGGGTCTTTGGGAAATGTTTTATCCCAAACGTCATTTGTTTGAGCCAAAATTTCAGGGCTAGCGGCAGCCAATAAACCCATTGCAGTTCCACTCATAGCTACTCCTTTTAAAAAATGACGTCTGGTGTTGTTGCTGAACTGAGTATGGCCAGCATCGTCGATGTTTTGCATCGAGTTTTCCATTTGATTCTTCATTTTCAAATTCCTTTATTAAGTGCAAATTGACTAAAAACTGAAGATTAGGATGGTTTAGATCGGTCAGTTTTAGTTCGTTTATTTTCATCCTCAAGCTCCTGATACACCAGAACGATAAAGTCAATTGCTTGCCTAATACTCCGGAAGTTAAGAGATTTATGCAAATTCAGATCCAATTGCAGCTTATGATCTGTCGTTCTAATCGGAGGAGATGAGATGGCTCAGGATGGTTTAATCTACGCGCGGAATAACCAAGAAAATCAATTAATGGACGCTTTGCGCCAAGACCTTGTTGAAATCATCGACCGTCAAACCGTAGGTGAAGAAAACTGTGCAACTTCGATTAAGAATCTCTTCTTTTTCCGTCGCGAATCACTCACTGAACCCTGTGACTGCGTTGTCGAGCCTGGTATTGTTTTCGTCGTGCAGGGCGTGAAACAATTGCTTGTTGGTGACAAGTCGTTCGTCTATGACACTGGCAGCGTATTGCTTAATTTTCTTGATCACCCTGCCAAATCCCAAGTGCTTGAGGCCAGTATTGAACGACCATGTCTTGGACTGATGTTTAAACTAGATCTGCGCATAATCGCAGAAATCATTGCGCAAAGTGACCTTCCACAACCCCGAGATGCTGCAGAGGGTGGCTCTGCCATCGGAGTTATGACGCCGTCACTGTTAGAACCATTTTCGCGACTAGTGGCTTTATCAAATGAACCTGAAGCCATTTCGATACTTGCACCACTTATTGAGCGTGAAATTCACTTTCGATTGCTAAAAAGTGACTTAGCAGCACGTCTTTGGAAAATGGCATCTACGGGTAGCCAGAGTCACCGAATTAGCAGGGCGATTGACTGGTTGAGGAGTAATTACACGCAACCATTGCGGATAGACGCGCTTGCCAGCCATGTACAAATGAGCGCATCCACACTACACCACCACTTTCGTCTGCTCACTGCCATGAGCCCCTTGCAGTACCAAAAATGGCTGCGCCTTAGCGAGGCAAGGCGCTTGATGTTCAATGAGCGCTTCGACGCCTCAAGCGCCGCATTTCAAGTGGGTTACGAAAGCCCATCGCAGTTCAGTCGCGAATACGGGCGTCATTTCGGCGTATCGCCCAAACGCGATGTTGAGGATTTTCGGAGCAAAGTTGCTAATTGATTTATTCGTATCTAACACCTGCATTCATGTGTGGACGAGTAATTTGAATGAGCCAGTTCAGCACTGCCTCCACACGTGGTGCTATGTGTCTGCGATGAGGAAGTAGCAAGGAAGCCTGTAGTGGCGGTGGCGTGAATTCCGGCAGTACCTCAATCAGTTCTCCGCTGTCAATCAAGCGCTGGCATGTCGGGACGGATATCTGCATGATCCCTAGCCCTTGAAGGCAGGCCACTTGCAATAAAACACCGTTGTTGACGGCCAGTGCGCTGCGCATTGGAACAGTCCTTACGGTGCCCTCCAGCGCATACCGTAAGCCAGCATCTTCGTTCCGCAGGTTGTGTGCGTAGTGAATGATGCGGTGCTGGCTAAGATCACCCAGTGAGAGCGGAACACCGTTTTGCTGTAGATACGCTGGACTGGCTAGGTTGCACATCTTCATCATGCCAATGGTTCGTGCTACCAAGTCAGAGTCCGGCAGTTGCCCTATCCTGATCACACAATCAACACCCTCCCGCACGATGTCCACTCTGCGGTCGTTAATACTTATGCCGAGGTCAAGCTGCGGATAGGCAGAGAGTAGTTCGGACAATTTAGGTAACACCAGTTCTTGGGCAAACAAGCCGGGCATGTCAATGCGCACTCTGCCGCGTAAATCTCCAGAGATGGGCAGGAACATTCCTTGTAACTGGTCTGAGTCCACCAGCAATTCCTTGCAACGAGTCAGAAAAATTTCGCCGTCAGGTGTGAGTCGAACGTTTCGCGTGGTGCGTTGTAGTAAGCGGCTCCCCACTTCTGTTTCCAGTAATTGGACAATAGTCGAAACTCGGCCTTTAACCATGTTGAGCTGTTCAGCTGCCTTGGTGAAGCTGGCTAACTCGGCAACGCGACAAAATACCCTC
Source organism: Polaromonas sp. (assembly GCA_043747295.1). Classification (GTDB taxonomy): domain Bacteria; phylum Pseudomonadota; class Gammaproteobacteria; order Burkholderiales; family Burkholderiaceae_C; genus JAAFIP01. The sequence goes on from JAYTPK010000121.1 coordinate 9,557, forward strand.
AAATCGTTTAAATCCATCAGTAATTGTTCCTAATTAAAAAACAGTGAGTTCATTTTCAAGTACTTTATCTAGTATTTTTAGAACTGTACAGTTCAGATTCTCATTAACTTTAGGAAATTTTATGAATTTGACTACAAAACCCAACCGTATTGCCCTTGTCACCGGCGCAAGTCGTGGAATAGGACGAAGCACTGCCTTGAGCCTTGCCGCGAACGGCGTCGATGTGATCATCACTTACTTGAGCAGTGCCGACGAGGCGATGACAGTTGTTAAGCAAATTGAAGGCATGGGGCGACGTGCAGTTGCGCTACGCCTCGACGTTGGAGCCGCAAACACGTTTGCCGACTTCGCCCATGAGATTCAAACCAAGCTGAAACAAACTTGGAAACGTGAGCGTTTTGATTATCTCGTCAACAACGCTGGTACAGGCGTGTACGCGACTCTTGCCGAAACGACGGAGCAAGAGTTTGACTTGATGATCAACATCCACCTTAAGGGAACTTTCTTTCTAGCCCAGAAGATGCTGCCCTTGTTAGAGGACGGTGGGAGGATCTTAAATACTTCATCGGGGTTGACTCGCTTTACCTTCAGCGGCTACGCTGCTTATGCCGCTGCTAAAGGCGGCGTTGAGGTATTGACGCGCTTCATGGCCAAGGAATTGGGTGAGCGCAATATCAGTGTCAATGTGATTGCGCCTGGCGCGACCGAAACGGACTTTGGTGGTGGCGCGCTACGTGACAATACCGAGCTCAACACACAGTGGGCGGGCATGACGGCTTTGGGCCGTAATGGGCTACCAGATGACATTGGCGGTGTGGCTGCGGCGTTATTGACTGAAGGCACGAGTTGGCTCAATGGCCAGCGTATTGAGGTTTCAGGCGGCGTCCTACTCTGAGCCCAGCGCGAATACTTTTGATTTTTGAAGTACTCGCCGAACCAAAATGAGGTGTTGCTGGTTGCAACACCTCTTCTCACTCCAAGAAAGACCTCATTCAAGCCCGTTTCCACAACTCGCTTCAAGGTTTAAACGGCTAGCTAAAAAATGGCGTCCAGATCGACGCAACGCACATCCAGTCGTTACCTTGTCTGAATTCCTCCGCGTGTCAGACAACAGTCTAAGAGGAATTTGAAACTCAAAATAAGTTAGCCATTGTTTAAACTTGTCCACAGCCTTTGTGCATGGCTTTAAACTGCTTTAGGCGGAGTCAAGTTCGGATGCAAAGAGGGAGGTGGTTCTGACTGAAAATCAATAGACCGATGCTTGAAAGTTGAATGACCGTTTTTAAACAGGCAATTTCGTTAATTGATTGTCTGGAATGTCACTTGCTGCCGACATATTCAAGTGGGTCTGCAATGGGCCAATTGCCGGTGTTGCCATGGATGCCGACACGGCAAGAGTCCGAATCTTCTGAAATTTGGTGTATTTCGTCGGTTGCGGCCACTGTATGTTC
>JAYTPK010000122.1:0-6740 GCA_043747295.1 Polaromonas sp.
GCGCTGCCCGCCATCTTGTCCCAACGCATCGCCATCTTGGACGGCGCGATGGGCACCATGATCCAACGCTTTAAGCTAGGCGAAGCACAGTACCGTGGCGAGCGCTTTAAAGATTTTCACAAAGATGTCAAAGGCAATAACGAGCTGCTTAGCCTGACGCGCCCTGATGTGATCAGCGACATTCACGAAAAGTACTTGGCTGCGGGTTGCGACTTGATCGAGACCAATACCTTTGGCGCCACCACTGTCGCGCAGGCCGACTACGACATGCAAGACTTGGCCCGCGAGATGAACTTGCAATCAGCCAAGCTAGCGCGCGCAGCGTGCGACAAATTCAGCACCCCCGACAAACCGCGTTTTGTGGTGGGCGCTTTGGGCCCCACACCCAAAACCGCCAGCATCAGCCCCGACGTGAATGACCCCGGTGCACGTAACGTGAGTTTTGAAGAACTGCGCGCGGCTTACTACGACCAGATCGACGCGCTGGTTCAGGGCGGCTCTGATGTGTTGCTGGTCGAAACTATTTTCGACACCCTTAACGCTAAAGCCGCACTGTTTGCAATTGACGAGTATTTTGAGGCCAGTGGCGAGCGCCTGCCGCTCATTATTAGCGGCACCGTGACGGATGCGTCTGGCCGCTTGCTCAGTGGCCAAACCGTCACCGCGTTTTGGCACAGCGTGCGCCATGCACAGCCCTTGGCCATAGGGTTGAACTGCGCGCTAGGTGCGGCGCTCATGCGCCCCTACATTCAAGAGATGGCGCGCGTGGCAGGCGACACCTTTATCAGCTGCTACCCCAACGCGGGCTTGCCCAACCCCATGAGCGAAACAGGATTTGACGAAACCCCTGAGGTCACTTCACGTTTGTTGCATGAGTTTGCCAAAGAGGGTTTGGTTAATATCGTGGGCGGCTGCTGCGGTACCACGCCCGAGCATATTGAAGCGATCCGTCTTGCGGTAGAGCCACTGAAGTCGCGCGCTGTTACCCGGTCGTTTTTCTACAAAGAGGCTGCATAAGCGCTGTGAATAGCCATTTTTATGGCTTTTACCAATCAAACATGCTTGTAGTCCAAGTATTTATTCATTAGTTTGCTATTATTTATATAGCTTAACTGTTTTTAATCGATTGCGATCATCCATGAAAAAGGGCTCTTACAAGAGCCCTTTTATTTAACTTTTAACTTCCGTTTTCTTCTTTAAGAAACTTGGTAAGTTAAATTGCGGCGGCACGCCCATGCTCTTGTTAATCAGCCACTGCTGGGCAATTGACAGCACGTTGTTGGTAATCCAGTACAGCACCAAGCCCGCAGGGAAGAAGAAAAACATGATGGAAAAAGCCAGTGGCATGTACCACATCAGCTTGGCTTGCATCGGGTCTGGTGGTGCGGGGTTGAGCGCGGTTTGCAGCATGGTGGTGGCCGTCATGATGACTGGCAGCAAGAACCATGGGTCTGGTAACGACAGGTCTTTAATCCACAGCATCCAGGGCGCACCACGAAACTCGACAGACGACAACAGCACCCAGTACAGCGCAATAAACACGGGGATCTGCACCATGATAGGAAAGCAGCCACCCATCGGGTTGACTTTTTCTTCCTTGTAAATTTTCATCATCTGCTGCTGCATCTCTTGCGGCTTGTCTTTCAAGCGCTCGCGCATTTCCATGATCTTTGGGTTCACCGCTTTCATCTTGGCCATGCTGCGATAGGCTTGTGCATTAAGCCAATAGAACGCAGCTTTGATTAACAACACCAAGGCAATAATCGTCCAGCCCCAGTTGCCAATAAAACCGTGCAGCTTTTCCATGACCCAATACATCGGCTTGGCCAAAATAGTCAGCCAACCGTAGTCTTTGATCAACTCTAGGCCGGGGTACAACGCCTCAAGATTGTTTTCTACTTGAGGGCCAATAAACAAACGGGTCTCGGTGGTTTGGGTTGCACCGGGTGCAATGGCGGCTACCGGAGTCATCATGCCCACGGCGTACAAGTTATCTTTCACCTTGCGCATAAACACTTCGCGCTGTATGCCGTCACCCAGCAGCCACGCGCTGGCAAAATAATGCTGCGCCATGGCTACATAGCCACTGTTTGAGCTTTTTTGGATATCGACTTTGTTTTTCTCAATATCTGTAAACTCCACTTTTTGGTATTTCTTCTCTGCGGTATAAGCCACGGGGCCTGTAAAGGTGCTGTAAAAAGACGACTCGCCCAACGGCTTATTACCGTCGCGCACCAGCTGCGTGTACAGCTGTGCCGACACGGGTGCACCTGTGGTGTTGGTGGCTTCGTGCTTCACGCCAATGTCGTAAGCGCCGCGTTTAAAGGTGTAGGTTTTTGCGTATTTCACACCGCCCACATCAGCAGACTCCAAGCGAACGACCAGTTCGTTCTGGCCGTCTTTCATCACACGTTCACCCGTTAAATTCATCGGGGTAAATTGATTGGGCAAGACAGGTTGACCGGGCACGCCTACTAAGCCGCTTTGCGCTTCGTAAGCGCGGGCGGTGCTGCTGTCTAGCAGCACTACGGTCCGCTTGCCATCTTTGGTGTCATCAAAATGTTTGAGCAACTCAGCGCGCACAATGCTGCCGCCCATGCTGCTGATGTTCAGTTTGTACAAGTCGGTAGTGATCTCGTGGATCGTGGCTTGCGCTGGTGCGGGCTGCGTCGCAGGCAGCACAGCGCCACCAGCAACAGGTGCAGCAGCAGATGCCGATGGCACAGCGCCAGGGGCCGATGCGGGTGGCACGGCGGCATTAGTGCCTGGAGCAACCACTGCGCCAAGCGGTTTTTTAGCCGACGGAAAAAACGTGGCCGTATTGCCGTTGTGCACTTGCCAGGCGTCCCATAGCAAGATCATGGAAAAACCAAAGATCACCCACAAAATAGAGCGGCGAATATCGTTCATAGCAAAGTCTTAGATACAGAAGTGGGGCGCTTTGCAGGCTGGGTGCCTGCAGGCAAAGATGGGGCTGCGCTAGGCAGCCAACGGGAAAGTAACTTGGGCGCTTTAATTTGCGCAGGCACGGTATCGTTGCCACCATCACACCATGGGTGGCACCTCACAATCCGTGCGGCAGCCAAATAACTACCGCCAGCAGCGCCATGCAGCTTTAAGGCATCCAGCGCATATGCAGAGCAAGTAGGGGTAAAACGGCAACCCGAGCCCAGCGACGGGCTTAGCAACAATCGATAGCATTGCACCAGGGCAATTAACCCGCGCTGAGGTAATTGCAGCAACCACATCATGGCGTAGCCTTTTGCAGCAATGCTTGCAGCTCGGTACGTACTGCAAGCTTCAGCGTGTCCGACGTGGCGCTGATAAATTGCGTACGCGAAAACTCCGCACGCAGTCGCACCACGTAGTGGCCTGCGGTTAGCTGGGGCGTTAGGGCTTCACTCACTGCGTATACCTGTCGTTTAATGGTGTTGCGCGTTACAGCACGCCGAGCCCATCGTTTTGGGTTCGTCACACCGACCGCCAAGCTGGGCGCTACGGTGTAGTGCAGCGCAAAATGAGGAGATTTAGCGATGATGCGGCCTGCAAAGACCGCATCGAACTGCGCTTTAGAAACTAGGTGCGCAAGCAAAGAAGCAAAGCTTAGACAGCCAGGCGCTTGCGGCCTTTGGCGCGACGCGCATTGATCACAGCGCGGCCACCGCGGGTTGCCATGCGGACTAGGAAACCGTGTGTACGGGCGCGACGGGTCTTTGAAGGTTGGTAAGTACGTTTCATGGTGAACTCTAAGTAAAAGCTTTGCGCGGTGCTTGGGCGACTGCCCCGCTAGTTCCCGCGCTGGTGTCTCGCAGCTTGTGCATTAGGGCTGGTGGACCCTACTTAATCATAGTGGCCCGTTCCCAGTGCATGCGCTTAGCGAAACCTAGCATTATCGCAAAATCTGAGCTAAAAATCCAGATGCATCAAGCATTTAGTGTGTTTTTCGTGGGATTTGCATGAGCTTGCGGCGCGCGCCATCTTTTTAGGCTTTTGCGCTTTTTTTTCACCTTTTTAGATTGTGGATAACCTTTGTCCGGGCTACAATATGAGCTTGATTTTTCTAGACATATCCACAATAACAAGGTTGGCGCATTAATGGCTGAGGGACATATCGCATCGGGCGCACAAGCGGGGCTTTCTCCGCCTGATCTATGGGGTGCATGTCTGGCGCAGCTGGCCCAAGAGCTGCCCGAACAGCAATTCAATACTTGGATTAAACCCTTGCTGGCCACCGTGTCCGATGACGCTTCGCGGATTACCGTTTTGGTCGGCAACCGATTTAAACTCGATTGGATTCGCGCCCAATATGCAGGCCGCATTGCTTCCTTGATAGACCAGTTAAGCCGCAGTTTTTCTGGCCAATCTACAGCCCTTGAGTTAGCGCTCGCTCCGCGAGAGAACCCCGTAAAACAAGCGCCATCTGTTGTCAGCGCAGATGCAAGCCACTATACTGACGCGCCCACTGAGACCGCTGCTTTTGCCGATGATGCGCAGGACCAAGGTTTTAAAACCCGGCTCAACACCGCTTTAACTTTTGACGCTTTAGTAGAGGGTACGGCCAACCGCATGGCGCGCGCGGCCGCACTGCATGTGGCCAGTAATTTGGGCAACTTGTACAACCCCTTGTTTATCTACGGCGGTGTCGGTTTAGGCAAAACCCACCTGATGCACGCCATCGGCAATTATTTACTAGCTGAAAAGCCAGCCGCCAAAGTTCTCTACATCCATGCTGAGCAGTTTGTCAGTGATGTGGTTAAGGCCTATCAGCGCAAGACTTTTGACGAGTTCAAATACAAGTACCATTCCTTAGATTTGCTGCTCATCGACGATGTGCAGTTCTTTGCTAACAAAGACCGCACCCAAGAAGAGTTTTTTAACGCCTTTGAGGCGCTGCTCACAAAAAAGTCGCACATTGTGATGACCAGCGACACCTACCCTAAGGGCTTGGTTGACATCCACGAGCGCTTAGTCTCACGCTTTGATTCTGGCCTGACGGTTGCCATTGAGCCGCCCGAGCTAGAGATGCGCGTCGCCATTTTGATCAGCAAAGCCCGCAACGAAGGCGCTGACATGCCCGAAGAAGTGGCCTTTTTCGTAGCCAAAAACGTACGCTCCAACGTGCGCGAGCTAGAGGGCGCTCTGCGCAAAATTTTGGCCTATTCGCGCTTTAACCAAAAAGACATCTCCATCCCACTGGCGCGCGAGGCGCTGCGTGACCTGCTGTCAATCCAAAACCGGCAAATTGGTGTTGAAAATATCCAGAAAACCGTAGCCGACTACTACAAGATCAAAGTTGCCGACATGTACAGCAAAAAGCGCCCAGCCAGCATTGCCCGGCCGCGCCAGATAGCCATGTACCTGGCCAAAGAGCTCACCCAAAAGAGCCTGCCTGAAATTGGCGAGCTGTTTGGCGGACGTGACCACACCACTGTACTCCACGCCGTGCGTAAGATCGGTGCTGAACGCCAGACCGTCAGCGAGCTCAACCAGCAGCTGCACGTGCTGGAACAAACGCTAAAAGGTTAAAAATATGGGTAAAAACATCAGCACAACCTTGCAAAAGAATAACTATGGGGATAGTTTTGGGACAAGTACCTACTTATCCACAGGCTGCATCAAAGCAGCAAAGTTATCCCTACACTGCACGCGCAAGCAAAGCAGTTTAAACACAGGCTTGTGCAAGCGCTAAATCCATGATTAAACAGGCGAAAATACGCTTATCCACACAAAAGTACTGTGCTTACTACTACTACTATCTTTAATTAATTAAATACAAGCTAAGAGGTTGACATGATCGTTCTGAAGGCAACGCAAGAAAAGCTACTCTCCACATTGCAATCCGTATCGGGCATTGTGGAGCGCAGGCATACCCTGCCCATCTTGGCCAACGTGTTGATTCGCAAAACTGGCGACCAGCTGCAACTGACCACCAGCGATTTAGAAATCCAAATTCGCACCGCTGCGCAGATGGACGGCGACGCAGGCAATTTCACCACCACCGTGGGCGCCCGCAAGCTGATCGATATTTTGCGAACCATGCCGTCCGACCAAACCGTGTCGCTAGAGTCCAATGCCAGCAAGCTGATTTTGAAAGGCGGGAAGAGCCGCTTTACGCTGCAGACCTTGCCTGCCGAAGACTTTCCGCTGGTGCAAGAAGCCGCCAACTTTGGCCCCATGTTCAGCGTGCCACAAAAAACTTTAAAAGAGTTGCTGGCCCAAGTGAGCTTTGCCATGGCTGTGCACGACATTCGCTACTACCTCAACGGTATTTTGTTTGTAGCCGAAGGCAAAACACTAAGTCTGGTGGCCACTGATGGCCACCGCCTGGCCTTCAGTAGCGCGCAGCTAGACGTTGAAGTGCCCAAGCAAGAAGTGATCTTGCCACGCAAAACCGTCATCGAAATGCAGCGCTTGCTCAGCGACAGCGAAGGCCAAATTGAAATGCAGTTTGCCGGTAACCAAGCAAAATTTAGCTTTGACGGTATGGAGTTTGTCACCAAGCTGGTCGAAGGTAAATTTCCCGACTACAACCGCGTGATTCCCAAGAACCACAAAAACATCATCACGCTGGGCCGCGCTGCGCTGCTGGCCACTTTACAGCGTACCGCTATTCTGACCAGCGAGAAGTTCAAAGGCGTGCGCCTGAATATCGAGCCTGGCACGCTGCGCGTAGCGTCTAACAACGCCGAGCAAGAAGAGGCTGTAGACGAGCTGGACATTGACTACGCAGGTGATGCTAT
>JAYTPK010000123.1:0-15510 GCA_043747295.1 Polaromonas sp.
GGCAAAGGCGATTTTTAGTGGCTCAGCCTTGGCAGCAGATGCTGCAGCGGCTGGCGCAGCAGCGGGGGCTGCGGGCTTGGCCTCTTCTTTTTTGCTGCAACCCATCAGCGCGGCGGCAGCCACGGCAGATAAGGCTACGAGCTTGAGCGCGGAGCGTTTGTTCAAATCAGTCATCTCATCTCTCTTTCGGTTAAGTTGAAGGTCAAGGTTGCGTAAAAAATCACATTATCGGTCAATCACTGACCGCTTTAGGTACCGGGCTAGAAGGGTTTCCCTAGGCTGGGGAAGAGGTTTTGGTTAGCTCGCTGAGCAGCACTTGCCAAGCCTATAGCATCTCGTAAATTAAGCAGCAACATGCTGTGGTTGCCCACATAGCCTGCCAAAGCACTGGTAGCGCGCTGCTCAATGGCTTGCGCTGTGGTCAAGCCTAGCCGCACCAGTGCTTGAATGTCTTCGCGGTCGTTATCTGCCAAGCGGGCGATCTTGCTCACCGCTAGGTCCACAGGCGACAGCACAAATAGCTGCAGGTGTTGCAAGCCCATGTCCAGCGCTATGGCATCGCTCAGATATTCTTCATGCATCAAAGAAAAGGATGCGTTGTAGTTGGTGTCCAAATATACAACCTGAGGCGTGCCGTCTTCCAGCGTAATCTCCACCATCAGGTCATTTGGCAGCAACACCCGGGTACCAAACTCTGCATCTACATCGGTAGTAACACGGCTGGCGGTGTACAAATGTACCGCCATACCGCCTGCTAAATACACAGCCAGTGGCTGCTGCAGTGCCAAGCGCTGCTCTAGTTGTACAAACAGTTCGCGCAGGCCGCGTGCCAGTGCAGTGTGGGTGTAAAAAGCGGGTTGGCTTGGCATGTAAAGCGTTATGTCTATACGCTGGCAAGCTGCCTGCTGAGCATGTCGCGCAAGCGAGGCAAACTCAACACCCAGCCGTTATGCACCACCTGCACCACTGGCAATTTGTCTGCGGGATGTTGCGCAAAATAAACGTCACTTAAAGCCATTAAACGTGCCGACTGCACTGGCCAAGCGGACGCTAGCACCATGGCCGCCACACGAAAAACATTAGCCTCTTCAGCGCCACGGGCCATGGCAGACGGGCTGCGTACTGCCGCCAAGCAGCTTGCCAGCCAATGCGCCTCTATTTCTCGTGCTGTCATCAATCAAGTCCTGTTCAATGCAGATATCAAACACATTCACACAATGTACTACGAAACGCCCCGTCTTATGGGAAGAAAACTTCACGCCCCAGGGTAGAAAGGCTTCCCCAAAGACGCTGGCATGTTGATGCGGATCCACGCGGGGTTACGCGAGATCAGCGCCAACACCACGATGGTGGCAATGTAGGGCAGCATGGTCAAAAACTGGCTGGGCACGTCCACGCCCTGCCCTTGCAGGTGAAACTGGATCATCGTCACGCCGCCGAACAGATAAGCACCTAGCAATACCCGTGCCGGGCGCCAGGTGGCAAAGGTGGTCAGCGCCAGCGCTATCCAGCCCTTGCCTGCCACCATGCCCTCTACCCACAGGGGCGTGTAGATGACCGACAAGTAGGCCCCTGCCAGCCCACACAGCGCGCCACCTGCCACCACAGCCGCCAGGCGAATGCGCCGCACCGGGTAGCCCAGCGCGTGGGCGGCGTCGGGGCTTTCGCCTACGCTGCGCAGCACCAAGCCGGTGCGCGTGCGGTATAAAAACCAAATCAAGCCCCCGGCCAGCGCCATAGCGGCATACACCATGGGGTGCTGCTTAGATAGTGCGCTGCCTAGCAAGGGGATGTCTGACAGATAAGGCACCGCAAACTGTGGGCGCTCGGGCAGCTTTTCTTGCACATATTTAATGCCTGCAAATGCTGAAAAACCTACGCCAAACAAGCTGAGCGCCAGGCCCGTGGCATATTGGTTAGTGTTCAGCCAAATCACCAGCAGGCCAAAGACAGCGGCCAGCAGCGCGCCCGCACCCATGCCTGCAGCAAAGCCCAGCCAGTCGTTGCCAGTGTGCACCACGGTGGCAAAGCCTGCCACGGCAGCGCACAGCATGAGGCCCTCGGCACCCAGGTTCACAATGCCTGCTTTTTCGTTGATCAGCAAACCCATGGCTGCGATGGCCAGCACGGTACCTGCGTTGAGCGTGGCGGCTAGTAGCAGCGCGTATGGCTCCATCATGCACCTTCCTTGCTAGTGGTAATTGCTATGTTTTTTATAGCTTCCTGAGCAGTAGATACTTGGACTACAGGCATATTTCTTTGGAAAAACCTTACTTTATAAGCAATCAAAGTGTCGCAGGCCAATAAGCTGAACAGCAGCAGCCCCTGAAACACACCAGTGAGTGATTTGGGCAGCCCCAGGCGCGACTGCGCCAGCTCGCCACCAATATAAAACATGCTCATCAACACCGCTGAAAAGATAATGCCCAAAGGGTGCAAGCGCCCTACAAAGGCCACGATGATGGCGGCAAAACCATAGCCAGCAGGCACATAAGGCGTGAGCTGGCCAATAGGCCCAGCCACTTCTAGCGCCCCAGCCAGCCCGGCTGCGCCCCCTGAGACAAGCAGCGCTGTCCATAGCGCACGGCGGCTGCTAAAGCCTGCATAGCGCGCCGCCGCCGGGGCCAGCCCACCCACCAGCTGCGCAAAGCCCGCACGGGTGCGAAACAGAAATATCCACAGCCCCGCAGCGCCCAGCAGGCCCAGCAGCAAGCCAATGGTCATGCGCGAACCGTCCATGATTTTAGGAATTTTGGTGACTGCTTCAAAGGTTTTGCTTTGCGGAAAGTTATAGCCCTGCGGGTCTTTCCAGGGGCCAAACACCATGTAGCTGAGCACCATGTCAGCCACATACACCAGCATCAGGCTGACCAAAATTTCGTTAGCGTTAAATTTGTCGCGCAGCAGCGCCGTAATGCCTGCCCACACCATGCCGCCCAGCACACCCGCCAGCATGACGGCTACCACGATCCAGCGGCCCGTGTCTTTGTCAGCCAGCAGCGCCACGCCGCCTGCAAACACCGCCCCCATCACAAACTGGCCCTCTGCGCCAATGTTCCACACGTTAGACCTGAAGCACACCGCCAAGCCCAGCGCAATGATCAGCAGTGGCGTAGCCTTGACCATGAGCTCACCTAGCGCGTAGCTAGACTTGATCGGCTCCCAGAAAAATACCTGCAGCCCGCGCACCGGGTCTTTACCCAAGGCGGCAAACAAGATGATGCCGATGATGACGGTGATAACCAGCGCCAGTACCGGGGAGGCGAATGTCCAAAAGCGCGAGGCTTCGGCGCGGGGAATGAGCTGGATGCGCGGCTTAAGCATCAAGAGATCCTATCGCGTCCGTTCGCACTGCTTGCACCTGCGTTTGCACTGCTTGCGCCCCCGTTCGCACTGCTTGCACCTGCGTTCGCACTGCTTGCACCTCCGTTCGCACTGAGCTTGTCGAAGTGCCCGCGAACCCTTCGACAAGCTCAGTGCGAACGGAATTTGGATCCCACAGCCCACTCATCCACTCGCCAATCTGCTCGACGGTAGCGTCTTTAATGTCTACCGACGGTGATATGCGGCCCTTGGCCATCACCTGCAAGCGGTCGGCTATTTCAAACAACTCGTCCAGTTCTTCGCTCACCACCAGCACAGCGCAGCCCGCGTCGCGCAGGGCCAAAATCTCGCCGCGTATTTGTGCGGCTGCGCCTACGTCTACGCCCCAGGTGGGCTGCGAAATAATCAGCAACTTAGGCGCAGCTTCAATCTCGCGGCCGACGATAAATTTTTGTAAATTGCCACCCGACAGGCTGCGCGCAGGCGCGTTTGGCCCACCAGCTTTCACATTAAAACGGGTGATGATCTGCTGCGCCTGCGTGCGCAAGGCCTTCACATCGATCCAGCCACTTTTGCCCACTGCCTGGTCGCGTGTGAGTAGCAGGTTGTGCGCCAGGCTCATGCTGGGCACGGCGCCACGGCCTAAGCGCTCTTCAGGTACAAAGTGCAGGCCAATAGCGCGGCGCTGCTGCGGGGCGGCTTGGCTTACGTCTTGCGCGCCAATGGTGATGCTGCCGCGCGCGGCGCGCAGGTCTTCACCGCTCAGCGCGTAGAGTAATTCTTTTTGCCCGTTGCCCGACACACCCGCTATGCCCAGCACCTCGCCGCTGCGCACTGTGAGGCTAATGCCGTCCAAGTCCACACCAAACTCGTCTGCGCGCTGCAGGCTTAAGGCGTTTACAGTGAGCACTGCGTCACCCGCTGCTGCATCGCGGTGCACCAGCGCCGGTGGTTCGCTGCCAATCATGAGGCGCGATAGCGATGCATTGCTTTCATTGCGCGGGTCGCACACCCCTGTAACTTTGCCGCCGCGCAACACCGTGCAGGCCGTGCACAGCGCGCGAATCTCGTGCAGCTTGTGGCTGATATACAAAATGCTGCAGCCTTGTGCGGCCAGTAGCCGCAACGTTTCAAACAGCTTGTCTACCGCCTGCGGCGTGAGCACCGAGGTAGGCTCGTCCAATATCAACAAGCGCGGCTCAGTCAGCAGCGCCCGCACAATCTCTACCCGCTGGCGCTCGCCCACGCTAAGGGTGTGCACGGGGCGGGCGGGGTCAATGTCTAGGCCATATTGCGCGGCTTTGGCCGTGATTTTTTGCGTCACTTCAGCAAGCGACAGCGACTTGTCCAAGCCCAGCCACACGTTCTCGGCCACGCTGATGGTTTCAAACAAACTAAAGTGCTGAAACACCATGGCAATGCCCAGCGTGCGTGCGTCGACCGGGTTTTTAATCGTCACGGCCTGGCCGTCAAAGCTGATGTTGCCAGCATCGGGCTGCACCGCGCCGTAGATAATTTTCATCAGCGTGGACTTGCCCGCACCGTTTTCGCCCAGCACAGCATGAATCTCACCAGGCTGCACCGTCAGCGACACGCCATCATTAGCCACCACGGCAGGGTAGGCTTTGGTGATGCCTTGCAGTTGCAGGCGGGGCGTAGCTTGTGGTGACATATAGATTCAGCATTCTAGTGGCAAGCCACACCGATACAATCGCCCCCATGAACCCACCTAAAACTATCACCTACACCCTGCGCGTAGAGTTTGGCGACTGCGACCCCGCAGGCATAGTGTGGTTTCCTAACTTTTTCAGATGGATAGACGCTACATCACGCCACTTTTTTACCCAATGCGGCGTACCCCGCTGGGCCGAGCTAGAAAAAACCACGGGCATCCTAGGCACCCCACTGGTCAGCACCACCAGCAATTTTCTAAAAACCGCCAGCTACGGCGACACCCTGCAAGTGCATTGCCACATCGCCGAGTGGCGCGACAAAAGCTTTGTGCAGCGCTATGCCATCGTGCGTACGCGGCCAGATAGCGCAGACGACGCAGACGAAGTCATCATGGAATGCGATGAAGTTCGCATCTTTGCCACACGCCGCGATGACGGAAAGAACAGCATACGCGCCGTGCAGGTGCCCGCAGACATTCGCGCGCTGGTAGAGGCTTAAAAGACCTGTTTACTAATCAAATCGGCCTGTAGTCCAAGTATTTACTGCTTAAAAAGCTATAAAATTAATAGCGCTCTGAAATCATTGACATTCGTATGCGTAGGCCCGGTGATGACTAAATCGTCTATGCCGCTGAAGTATCCGTAGGCATCATTGCGGTCTAGGTAGTCGCCAACTTTCATGCCTTGGCTCAGTGCGCGTCGCAGCGTGTCTGGGGCGACATAAGCGCCTGCGTTGTCTTCCACGCCATCAATGCCGTCGGTGTCAGCGGCTATAGCGTACACCCCTTCAATACCTTGCAATGCCAACGCCAAGCCCATACAAAACTCGCCTGCTCTGCCGCCCCGGCCCGGGCGATTTGCTTGCAATTCGTCCTTCATTGCCGATTGGCCCTCTTGACGGGGGCGCACGGTAACGGTAGTTTCGCCGCCGCTCAATATGACGCAGGGTTTGGTGAACGCGCCTTTGCCGTGTGCAGCGGCGCGCGCCAGTGCTGCGTGTACTTTGCCCACCTCGCGCGATTCGCCTTCGATTTCGTCGCTTAAGATGTAAGCGTTTAGCCCGGCTGCGCGCGCCATGGCGGCTGCTGCTTCTAGCGACTGCTGGGGTGTGGCTGTCATGTGCACTACGTTGTGCGCAAACGCAGCGGCACCTGGCTTGGGCGTTTCTAGCGCGCCCTGCGCTAGCTGGGTGCGGATATTGGCAGGAATGCTAATGCCGTAGCGCTGCAAAATCGCCAGTGCTTCGGCACACGTCGTCTCATCAGGCACGGTGGGGCCACTGGCGATGACACTGGGGTCGTCACCGGGTACATCGCTGATAGTCAATGTCACCACTTGCGCAGGCGCGCAGGCAGCAGCCAAGCGCCCACCTTTGACCTGCGACAGGTGCTTGCGCACGCAGTTCATCTCGCCAATGTTGGCACCGCTGTTAAGCAAGTCTTGGTTGATGCGTTGCTTGTCTGCAAATGCCAGGCCGTCGACAGGCAAAGTTAGCAGCGCCGAGCCACCGCCCGAGATAAGGCACAGCACCAAGTCATCTTTGGTCAGCCCCTGCGTCATAGCCATGATGCGCTGTGCTGCGGCCAGGCCTGCAGCGTCGGGCACGGGGTGCGATGCTTCAACCACTTCAATGCGCTGCTTCAAGCCCGCCGGGCGCGGCGGCGTGTGGTGGTAGCGCGTAACGACCAAGCCTTCAAGGTGCGCATCGGCTGGCCAATGCGCCTCTACCGCCTGCGCCATGGCGCCACCGGCTTTGCCTGCGCCTAGCACGATGGTGCGCCCACCACTTTCACGCGATGGTGGCTTTGGCAAATATGCAGCCGTGTTGTGCAGCGGCAGTGCGCGTTGCACTGCGGCTTGGTACAGCGCTAATAAAAAGTTACGCGGATTATCAGCAAAGTGGGCAGGCTTTTCATTCATGCCTGTATTGTCACACTTCCCGGTAAGCTAAAAATTCGACCGAGACTACGGGTGGCGCGCTAGTACGTGTGCAGGTGAGATGGCGTATATAAATTGACCGATTTCTGGTACCCCAGTATGAGGGCAATTTATATACGCCATCTCGCCCGAGACAGGGTAGCTAGGCAACAAGTACCCCGGAGGCAGCTTAGGGCGCAGTGCTGGCACCCGCCTTAAACCACTGCGCTATCAGCTCACGCTCAGCGTCGGTAATAGCGGTGCTGTTGTTCATAGGCATTTGCTTGGTCACCACCACCTGTTGGTAAATGTTTTGCGCATGCACTTTTACCGCTTCAGGCGAATCCAGGCGCACGTTCTTCATTTGCACTTGCGCGTTGTGGCACATATAACAGCGCTGCTCTAGCACCTTTTGCAGTGCTGCGTAGGTGTTTTGGGAGTCTTTTGGTGCTGTAGTCCAAGTATTTACTGCTTGAACAGCTACAGTTTTAGTAGCGTCTGCGGGCTTCATCCACACAATCACGCCTACCAGCACGGCTATGCCCACTACCGCCCAAGGCAGTGGGTTACTGGCACGGCCATGGTGCCAGCCGTGGCGCTGCACAAAAAACTGGCGAATCAGCGCGCCGCCCAGCATCATAAAAAACAGCACCAGCCAGTTATGCGCGTGGGTATATAAAAAGCTGTAGTGGTTGCTGAGCATGGCAAACAATACTGGCAGCGTAAAGTAGGTATTGTGCACACTGCGCTGCTTGCCGCGCTTGCCGTGCAGCGCCAGCTCTTTGGCAGGCAGCTTGGCGCCGCTAGTCATGGCAGCCACCACCTTTTTTTGCCCAGGAATAATCCAAAAGAACACGTTGGCGCTCATGGCTGTGGCAATGGACGCACCCACAATCAAAAACGCAGCGCGCCCTGCGAAAAATTGGCACGCCAGCCAGCTGGTAAACGCCACTACACACAGCATCAGCACACCCACAATCAACTCACCATGTTTACGAAAGCCAAACGTTTGGCAGACCAGGTCATACACCATCCAAAAGACGATAAAGAAACTGATCGCCACGCCAATGGCTGCACCAGGCGACCAATTCATTAACGACTTATCCACCAGATAGGTGCTGGCGTTGTACAGGTACAGAACCGTAAACAGCGCAAACCCGCTAAGCCAGGTGGAGTAACTTTCCCAGTAAAACCAGTGCAGTTTGGTATGAATTTTTTTTGGGGCCACCATGTACTTTTGCGGGTTGTAAAACCCACCGCCGTGGACGGCCCACATAGCGCCATCCACACCTTTTTCCAGCAAATCGGGCGACTGCGGTTTGACCAAATTGTTGTCTAAAAAGACAAAGTAAAACGAGGAGCCAATCCAAGCGATGGCGGTGATGACGTGCACCCAGCGCAACAGCAGGTTGGCCCAATCCAGCAAATATGCTTCCATGGGGAATCCTTAGCTGTTCACCACTGCGGGCGCTGTGAACTGCGATGGGCCGCGAACAACAAAACTGTGGCTCCGCTGCGGCACTCTCTCAGTGTATACAGTTTTTAGTAGCACTTCAATATCACCTTGTATTGATGTTATTGCTTGCTGGTTGCTCTGTTGGTACTGGCCTTATGCTTCGTGGGATCAGGCCGGCGGTGTGCTCAGCTACGCGGCTGTCCCCCATGGCGGCCTAGGGCCGCCGATTCCTCCTTGATGCCGCTACGCTGAGTACACCACCGGCCCGATCTAGCGAGGTCTTAGGATATTTACCTGTCACGAATCCACCATGGTCGCTCCCCGGTGCTTGGGGTATGAGTAGCGCAGCGACATCAAGGAGGAGCCCCCGAGGGCGGGGGACAGTCGCGGAGCTACTCATACCCCAAGCGCCGGGGTGTACGTACCTAAGCCGCACAACATGACTCAATGCGCGCCCACACCAAAAGCTAGCAAACAACCCAGCACCCATAGCGCTATCCACAGCGTCTCAGCCACCAGCATGGCCACGGGTTGCCAACCTAGTTTCAAAATATCTTCAAACGATGTTTTAACTCCGGCCGCCGCAATAGCCAGCACCAGCAATGCGCGCGAGGCATCTGTTGCGTAGCCCACCACCTGCGTGTTAAACACGCCACTGCTGGCCAGCAGCATTAGCACTACAAACGCTAGCAAAAAACTGGGCACCAGTGGCATGCTTTGGTCTTTGACCTCTTCATTGTCACGCACCTCGGCAGTTCGGCGGTACAGCAGCGCAATCACAAACACCACAGGCATTAGCAGCATGACGCGAAATAATTTGACCACCGTGGCCGTGTCGCCCGCCTGCGGCCCCAGCATCATGCCAGCGGCCACCACCTGCGCCACATCGTGGATAGTGCCTCCTAAGAAAATGCCTTTTTGCACGGCTGTGAGCGGCAAAAACTGCAACACAAAAGGGTACAGCACCATGGCCACGGTGGACAACACTGTCACACCCACCACGGTGAGCAAGGTAAAGCGCTCAGTCGCCTTGCTAGGCGGCAACACCGAGCTGATAGCCAGCGCAGCCGATGCGCCGCAAATAGCCACTGCGCCACCAGACAGCAGCCCCTCCTCGCGCGAGCGGCCTAGCCAGCGCGCCAGCAGCACGCCAGACAGCACAGTAAGCACCAGCCCCAGCGCCACGGCCAGCGCCGTAGCCCAGCCTAGCTGCGCCACCTGCGGCAGTGTTATGCGCGCGCCCAGCAGCGCCACGCCCAGGCGCAGCACGGTGCGGCCACAAAAATCCACACCCGCCTTCATGCCCGATTTTTTCACTAAAAAATGAAAACTCAAACCCAGCAGCAAGGCATACAACAGCTGCGGCCCACCAAAATGGGTAGACAAAAACGTAGCCACCAATGCAATAGCCACGCACACCGCTACACCGGGTGCATGCTGTGTAAGCTGAGTGCGCGCTGTAGCTAACAAAGGCAAATTCATGTCGTAAATGTAACCACTATCCACCAAGTCATCGACATCATGTAGATGATTCAGGTCAGATTAGTTTCATCTGGGCTGCGCCATAGTTTTAAGCTGCAAAATCGTGTCCAATACGTCGATGACCCAACCCGCGCAACACGACCCACTGGTAGACGACAGGCTGACCAACCTAGAAATCAAAGCCAGCTACAGCGAAGACTTGGTAGAACAGCTCAACCAAATCATTATTCGCCAGCAAACGCAAATCGACGCGCTGATCCACGAGGTGATGCAGCTGAAAGACCGTGTGCCCGAAGCCAGCAACAGCCAAGGCCGCAACCTGCGCGATGACCTGCCGCCGTACTTTTAACCGCTATCTAAGCACTTTATAAGCACCTGATAAGTACCTTACTTGCAGTTGTTAGCCCAAGTGTTACACCATGCCCTTGCACATCAGCGACAATCATGAGTTGCTTGACATTTTTATACTATGACCGATACCGCTACTTTAGACACCACATTGCCAGCAGACGCTGCCACACACGCTGCAGCAGAGCACGAAACAGCTGCCCCTGCTCAGCCCGCATCCGTTGGTCAACCCAAAGCCGCTGGCAACTTTAAGCAGCGCGCCGAAGCCGTGCAGCCCGTGCTAGAAAAACTGTTTGAGCTGTACCCACAATTGTTTGGCGCGCAGTTTTTGCCGCTCAAGCTGGGTGTTTTTCAAGAACTACTAGCTGCCAACCCCGATGCGCTGGACAAAGACACGCTCAAAATCGCGCTCAGCGTGCACACGCGGTCAACCCGCTATTTGCAATCTGTGGCAGCAGGCATGCAGCGCCATGGGCTAGACGGCCAACCAGTGGAGCCGCTAGCACCCGAGCATATTTACTTTGCCATGCTAGAGCTGCACCGCCGCCGCTTTGCCCGCGCTCCCGAAGAGATCAAGCCAAAGCTTTTGAACCAACTGCGCGCCCAGCTCATCAATGCGTTTGAAGCCTCTGGCCTAGATCGCCAAGACTACCTGGCCCGTGTGCAGACCAACGACGCGAATGCCAATGTGGTGCTAGAAGAAGCGCTGGCTCAGCTAGACGAAATGCTGGCCAAAGAAGCTGCCTTGCTGCGCGCCTACGACGCTAGCGGCAAAACACCTATAGAGTTTGCCGACATGTACGGCATGAACTTGCGTGATGTCAAAGCGGCGCTGGCGCGGCGCGGGTAAATAAATTTTTAACTATCTTCCGCTCATTTCAGCGCCTTCCATTCGCCCTGAGCTTGTAGAAGGGTTCGCTAAGGCTTCGACAAGCTCAGCCCGAACGGATCTTAAGCAGAGTGCTTAACCGCAGCCCGCAGCTTGTCTTTTTTGCTAGGCCGCAGGCCTTTGACACCACCATTCGATGGAGATGCAGCAATCGGCTCGGGCACTTCTTCAGTCGGCTCAAAACCCGCAACAAGTTTTAACGCCACGTCCAAGCTTTGGCGCTTTGCTATCAACTGCCAATGCGCCAGCATAGGCGCGGTCACAAAGCTTACCGCCAGGCCACTCTCACCCGCGCGGCCTGTGCGGCCAATGCGGTGGGTGTAGTCCACCGCAGAGCGCGGCAGGTCGTAGTTGACCACCACAGGCAGTTGCACAATGTCAATGCCCCGCGCCGCTACGTCGGTAGCTACCACCACTTGCAGTTTTTTAGCTTTAAAGTCCATCAGCACCTGCGTGCGCTTGCCTTGGCTTAGCTCACCATGAAAAGGCTCGGCCGTAATGCCCGCTGTGCGCAGCTTGACGGCAATAATCTCGGTAGCGTGTTTGGTGGCGGCAAACACCAGCACGCGGCTGTACTTTTCAGTCTCTATCAAATGGCGCAGCAGCTGTGTGCGCCGTGGCGTGTCTACTGCAATAGCGCGCTGGGTAATATCTGCAGCCAGCTCAGGTGGGGCTATCACCTCTACCCGCACGGGGTTGGTCAACATGCTGTTGGCCAGCGCCTCGATAGCCGGTGGAAAGGTGGCTGAGAAAAACAAGTTTTGCCGTTTGCGCGGCAGCATAACCACAATGCGCCCCAGCTCATCACCAAAGCCAAGGTCTAGCAGGCGGTCAGCCTCGTCTAGCACCAGCGTGCTGACCTGCGCTATGCTGACCGCGTTGCTGTCAATTAAATCTAGCAAGCGCCCCGGTGTGGCCACCACAATGTCGGCCCCGCCGCGCAAATGCATCATCTGCGGGTTGACCGACACACCGCCAAACACCACCGCCAGCTTGACGTGCTGGGGCAGGTATTTGGCAAAGCTGTTAATAGCATTGCCCACCTGCACCGCCAGCTCACGCGTAGGCACAATGATCAAGCTGTGCGTACGGCGTGGCAGCTGGGGGGCCGCTAGTGCAATGTGTTGCAGCATCGGCAACGAAAACGCCGCAGTTTTGCCCGAGCCTGTTTGCGCAGACCCCAACACATCACGGCCTTGCAAAATAGCGGGGATGGCCGCTGTTTGAATTTCAGTGGGTGCAGTGAAGCCCTCTTCTTTTAAGACACGTTGCAACGCGGACAACACGGCAGGGGAAAAACCTAGGGCAGAAAATGGCATGAGCTGAGTGTGTTTGCTAAATGAGGCGAGAAAGCGTACAACCAATGGATTGCAGCTGGGTCGCCACAGGCTGAGTTTACGCCCCAGCGCAGGTAGGCTCAATTTTACGGCCCATTGGGAGTGTTTGATGTCTACTGAAGTTTTCGATGCCATCGTCATCGGCGCGGGGCAAGCCGGGCCTGCTATGGCTGCGCGCTGCACCAAAGAGGGCCTGCGCACAGCCATTATTGAACGCGGCCACTGGGGTGGCACCTGCGTGAATCTAGGCTGCATACCCAGCAAAACACTGATAGCCAGCGCCCGTGCCATCCATATGGCCCGTAGGGGCGATGAATTCGGGTTTTCTGCGGGCGATATTCGCGTCAACATGCAGCGCATCAAGGCACGTAAAGACGCCATCGTGCTCAAGTCGCGCGACGGCGTGCTGCATTGGATGCAGGGCCTAAAAAATGCTGAGGTGATTCAAGGCCAAGCCACCTTTACGGGGCCGCGCACAGTGCAGGTGGGCACGCGTACGTTGACTGCCGAGCGCATTTTCATCAATGTGGGGGGCCGCGCCAGCGTACCTGACCTGCCAGGCGTGGGCGACGTACCCCACCTGGACAACGCTTCCATCATGGAGCTGGCCGAAGTGCCGCAGCACTTGGTGATTGTGGGCGGCAGCTACATTGGCCTGGAGTTTGCGCAGATGATGCGGCGCTTTGGTGCCAAAGTAACCGTGGTAGAGCGCTCGGCCACGTTGCTGCCGCGCGAGGACGAAGACGTGTCCAACGGTATTGGCGCCATTTTGGAGGCAGAAGGTATAGAGCTGCAATTAGCGTCACAGTGCATGTCCCTGTCGCGCAATGGCAGCCAAGTGGTGGTGGGTGCCCTGTGCGGCAACCAATCGCCTGCCATCACAGGCAGCCATGTGCTGCTGGCGGTGGGCCGACAACCCAACACCGATGGCCTGGGGCTAGAGGCCGCAGGTATAGCGCTGGATGAGCGTGGCTACATCGTGGTGGACGACCAGTTGCGCAGCAGCGCACAGGGCGTGTGGGCCATGGGCGACTGCAACGGCAAAGGTGCTTTTACCCACACCGCCTGGAACGACTATGAAATCATCGCGGCCAACCTGTTTGACAACGACCCACGCCGCGTGAGCCAGCGCATACCCTGCTACGCGCTGTTTATCGACCCTGCCTTGGGCCGTATAGGCATGACTGAGCGGGAGGTGCGCGCCAGTGGCCGCAAGGCGCTAGTAGCGCGTATGCCCATGCAGCGCGTAGGCCGCGCGCGCGAGGCCAGCGAAACACAGGGCCTGATGAAAGCCTTGGTCGATGCCGAATCAGGGCACCTGCTAGGCGCCGCTATCTTGGGCATGAACGGCGACGAAGTGGTGCAAGGCATGCTCGACATCATGACAGCCAAGCTGCCCTACACCGCCATATCTCGCACCATGCATATCCATCCCACAGTCAGCGAGCTGATACCCACCTTGATGCAAGAGCTCAAACCGCTGGAGTAGCCGCTAATGGCCTAGGCTGCGAAACTTTAGCAACTGCGCTGCCACGCTGACGGCAATGACCTCAGGCTCTTTGCCTGCAATGCCGTCCAGGCCAATGGGGCAGGTAATGCGCGCTATCTCAGCCGCGCTAAAGCCACGGTCTTCTAGGCGATGGCGAAAGGTGGCCCACTTGGTCTTGCTGCCAATCAGGCCAATGAACGGTAAGTCGTTTTTATCACGCAGGCGCAGCAGGCATTGCGCCACAACATCCAAGTCTTCAGCATGGCTAAAGCTCATGATCAGCACATGGCTACCAGCGGCCAGGTCTTGCACAGCCGCCTGCACCGGGGCCGAATGCTCACACTGCACATGACCAGGCACATTGGCAGGGAATATCTCGTCACGGCTGTCAACCCAGTGAATGCTGCACGGCAAACTGCCCAGCACATTCACCAAGGCCTTACCCACATGGCCTCCGCCAAATAACGCAATTTTTAGGCTATTTATGCCATTAGTCCAAGTATTTACTGCTTGAGCAGCTCTGATTTTTATAGCATCACCAGCCGGTATGCAAACAAACTTCAAATGCACCACCCCACCACAGCACTGCCCCAGCGACGGCCCCAGCGGGTAGCGGCGCAGCGCGTCTGGCTGCTGCATGTCGCCCGCCGCCAGCAAACCGCGCGCATGCGCAATCGCTTGAAATTCCAAATTACCACCACCCACCGTACCATGCACCTCGCTAGCCAGCACCAGCATCCAAGCCCCCACCTCTCGCGGGCTGGAACCTTCGAAGCTGTCAATGGTGACTAGAATGCCAGACTGTTGTTGCAGCAGGTCAAACTTGTCAGGCAATGCACTGCAACTCATTGAATGTGCAAGCGCGCAGCCAACATTTAAACGCTGGCCTTAGCCCGCTCACAAGCCATCAAAATCTTCTCAGGCGTAGCGGGTGCCGTCAAATCAACGCGCACTTTGTGGCCTGCGCTGGCGCTAACTGCATCGCGCAGGGCGAAGTAGGCGGAGAGGGCTAGCATTAGCGGTGGTTCGCCAACAGCTTTACTTCTGAAGGGTGTGGGCTTGACGTTTTGGCCGTCGAAGAAGCTGACTTTAAAGTGCTCGGGGATGTCGCTGGCTACGGGGATTTTGTAGGTGCTGGGGCCGTGGGTTAGCAGCTTGCCTCTACCGCTAAAACCATCTTCGGTTTTTTTGCCCTTCAAGTCCCAAACGCATTCTTCCATCGTCAGCCAGCCCATGCCTTGCACATACGCGCCTTCGATTTGGCCGATGTCAATCGATGGGTTGATACTTTGGCCTGCGTCGTGCACGATGTCTACGGCTTGTAGCCACCACTCGCCTGTGCGGGTGTCAATCTCTACCTCAGTCACGGCTGCGCCGTAGCAGTTGTAGTAGAAAGCTTTGCCTTGCAGGGTGGTGAAGTCGTATTTGATGTCGGGTGTCATGTAAAAGCCCGTGACGGATAGGCCTACGCGGTCTAGCCAGGCTTGTTTGACCAGGCTCTTCCAGTCTACTTGCTTGGGTTTGGGTGGTGTCGAAGATGGGGTAAATCCTTCGACAAGCTCAGGACGAACGGGGGTGGCGTCTTGCCGAACGGA
>JAYTPK010000124.1:0-8765 GCA_043747295.1 Polaromonas sp.
GATGCCGAGGTAGCCAGCCACCAGCTGATGACCCGCGCCGGCATGATCAAAAAGCTAGGCGCGGGCATTTACACCTACATGCCCATGGGCCTGCGCGTGATCCGCAAGGTAGAAGCCATCGTGCGCGAGGAGATGAACCGCGCAGGCGCTATTGAATGTGTCATGCCCGTTATTCAGCCTGCTGAGCTATGGCAAGAAACCGGCCGCTTCACCACCAACGGCCCCGAGCTGCTGCGCATCAAAGACCGCCACGACCGCGACTTTATCGTGCAGCCCACCAGCGAAGAATGCGTGACCGACATTGCACGCCAAGAATTTAAAAGCTACAAACAGCTGCCGAAAAACTTGTACCAAATTCAAACCAAGTTTCGCGACGAGCGCCGCCCGCGTTTTGGCTTAATGCGCGGACGCGAGTTCACCATGAAAGATGCTTATTCGTTTGATCGTTCTCCTGAGACGGCGATGGAAAGCTACCGCATCATGCGGCAGGCCTATCAGAACATTTTTAATCGCTTTGGTTTGAAATATCGTGTGGTTGCAGCCGATGCGGGAGCTATTGGCGGCGAAGTGAACGAAGAGTTTCAGGTGATCGCCGCTACCGGCGAAGACGCGATTGTGTTTTGCCCGGATAGCAATTACGCCGCGAACATGGAAAAAGCCGAAGCTGCAGCGCCCGGGCCGCGCGCCGCGCCCACCAAAGCAATGGCCAAAACACCCACGCCCGGCAAGAGCACCTGCGAAGACGTGGCCGCAGTGCTGAATGTGCCGTTGCAAACCACCGTCAAATCTCTGGTGTTAGCCACCGACGAATTAAACGACAAGGGCGCAATTGTCAAAACCCAAGTGTGGTTACTGCTGGTGCGCGGCGACCATTCACTGAACGAAACCAAAGCTAATAAAGTACCTGGCCTAGACGGCTTTCGCTTCGCCACCGTACCCGAGATCGAGGCGCACTTTGGCTGCAAGCCCGGCTACCTCGGGCCCTTGAACATGGTGCAACCCGTCAAAGTGATAGCCGACCGCGAGGTAGCCGCCATGCATGACTGGATTTGCGGTGCCAACGCCGAGGACTTCCACATGACCGGCGTGAACTGGGGCCGCGACCTGCCCGAGCCATCAATGATTGCGGACATTCGCAACGTACTAGAAGGCGACGCATCGCCCGATGGCAAAGGCAAGCTGGCCATCGAGCGCGGCATAGAAATCGGCCATGTGTTCTACCTAGGTACCAAGTACAGCAAGTCCATGAACGCCACTTTCTTAGACATGGACGGCAAACCCAAGCCGTTTGAGATGGGCTGCTATGGCATCGGCATCACGCGCCTGCCCGCAGCTGCGGTAGAGCAAAACCACGATGCCAAAGGCATTATCTGGCCCGATTCACTCGCGCCGTTCACCGTGGTGATCTGCGCTATCGACCCCGGCCGCAGTCCGGAGACCAAAGCCGCTGCAGAAAAGCTGTATGCAGAATTAATCACCGCAGGCATCGACGTGATCTACGACGACCGAGGCGAGCGCCCCGGAGCCATGTTTGCCGACTGGGAACTGATCGGTGTGCCGCACCGCGTGACGATTGGCGACCGTGGCCTGAAAGAAGGCATGGTGGAATATCTACACCGCCGCGACTCGTCAAACGGCCTAGCCGCAACTAAGGTGCCTGTGGCCGACATCTTTGCGCACGTCGTGCATAAACTCAAGACCTAATGCCACTGCAGCCTAGTAACGTGCGAGAGCCGTGGGTTGACGCCTTACGTGTTCTGGCTGTTTTAGGGGTTTTTGTAGTCAACGCGATGGGTTACCCCTTCGCGCCTAGTTATCCGGTGTATGTAGGAGCCCCGCAACCTGTAGACTCACCAACAGCATGGATAGTTAACGGTTTGTTAATTGCTTTCGTGCAGGGCAAAGCATGGCCTCTGCTTTGTTTTTTATTCGGCTACAGCTTGTGTGCAATAGCCTTGCAATCGCGTGCCAATGGTTTGGTTGCGCGCCACGTCTTATGCGTAAGGTCTTGGAAACTGCTGGTGGTAGGCGTGGCGCACGGTGCGTTAATTTACTTTGGCGATGTTCTAACATCGTATGCGGTGTGCGGCCTTATCTGCGCTGGATGGGTGCTGCTGCGTTCGGCTAAATTACTCAAAGTATGGAAAGTACTCACCGCAGTATTTATTATTTTCACGGCGATGTATTTTCTTATGGGCGTAAGCTTGCTTTTATTAAACTATTCGCCAGCAGATTCGATCAAATACGCAGAGGCAGCAAAAATTAAGCTGTTTGATGCTTCCGATATAGGCGAATTTTGGGCACTTAATATGCGCGCTTATTTTGGCGGTTGGATTGACTCAGCTTTGTTTCTACCTTATTTACTCTGGCTAACTGTCGCTGGCGTACTGGCGCGGCGGTTTAGGTTGTTAAGTAATCGGCGATTTGCGCGACAATTCTGGTCGAAACATTTACTTTCGTCGCAACTGTTTTGCGCATTGGCATTTAATATTTTTTTAGGAATTTTCACCATTCAACTTTACCGATTAGGTGGCATCAATGAGGCCAAACTTGCTGGTGTTTCGGCACTTAACACCAGCGCAGGAATCTGGCTAGCTGCCGCACTTGTAGCTTGGGGTATGCGCCACTGGCACAAGCAGTCTTCGTTGTCGCCATGGGTTATTTGGATAGCCCCAGCGGGCAGGCACACACTGGTCATGTATTTATCTATTTCAGTCATCTTGATGCTTACCAGTAATGCCTATTGGGGGCTGTCTGGTAGCACCTTTGTAAGACTCCATGTTGTGGTGCTGGCATGGTTTTTAGTTGTACGCATAGCTAGACAAGCTAGCCTGCAAGGTATGCGCGATCCTATTGCGCGATGGCTTTCTTCTGTGGCAAGCGCGAAATACTGAGCCTTTAGGCTATGGCAAAACTAAATCAGACTTAATCATGACAACGACCAATTCAAGAAGATTTTTTCTTTCAGTTTCTGCCATGGCTGGACTCAACTTAGCTTTGACACCCAAAGTATCACATGCGGGCGGGCAGCTAGAAGAGCCTTTGATAGATTCGGTGCGCTCAGCCCTCAGTGCTGCAGTCAGCAGTGGCGCACCGCCAGTGCCTGAATTTAATAATATGGAAAATCGCTTGAAGTATCTACGCTGGCTAGGTGCAATGAGCGACCGCTTAAAAAAGAAAAAGCCTGACTACGAGACACGTAAAGAGTTTCTACAAACCGTGTGGTACGAGAGCAAACGCGCGGGGCTAGACACGACGATGGTGATGGGCCTGATTACCATCGAGAGCAATTTTCGCAAACACGCTGTCAGCCGCGTAGGCGCACGCGGCTACATGCAGATCATGCCGTTTTGGGCAAGAGTGATAGGCGACGGTGACGCTAGCAAACTTTTTCATATGCAAACCAATATTCGCTTTGGCTGCGTGATATTGCGCCACTATCTTGAGCGCGAACGTGGTGACACATTCTTAGCCCTAGGCCGCTACAACGGTAGCCGTGGCAAGGCAGAATATCCTAATGCGGTGAATGCGGCTAAGCGGCAGTGGGAATGGCAGAGTTAGTTATTTGCTATTAATTATGTAGCTAGATAAGCAATGAATACTTGGACTGCCGGCCATTTAAGTACCTACAACTGGTGCATAAATACGCACCTCAGACGGTACAGGCGCATCCACAGCATAAGTGCGGGCATCAATTTTGTTGATAAAAACCCATTCACCTTTAGCCTGTACCGCATTAAAAGTCATTTTCAAATAACCACGGCGAGAAGGGTCCATCCACTTCAGGTCGTCTACTACCCCTTCAAAAATACCTTTGATTTGCGCAGGTGGCAAGGTGCTGAGAAAAGACTCTAGACCAGGCGAGCTGACGCTGTGGGTAGCAAATTCTTCGCCTATTTTGGTGCCGTTGGCTGACTTGACATCCGTGTGCCAGGCGTTGTGTGTGTCGCCCGACAACACGACAAGCTTTTTCTTTAACGACAGCACGGTGCCCAACAAAATTTCACGTGCTGCAGGGTAGCCGTCCCACGCATCTAGGTTGTAGCCCAGTTTAGGGTTGGTGGCGGTGTTGAGCAGCGCTGCTTCTGCTGTGGTTAAAACAGCTCCGGCTTTTTGTTTGCCTTTGGCGGTTAAATAATCAGTAATCGCTTTTTGTGCAGCCGCTACTGCTGCTGGCGATGTGTTGGTAGGGTTCAGTGCGGACAGCACCGACAGCGGAAACTCCATGCGTGCCATCAATATTTGCTGACCTAGCACTTGCCAAGTAGCTTTGGAGGCGTTTAATTGACCTTGCAGCCAAGTCATTTGCTCGCTGCCCAGCAGCTGGCGTGTGGGTGACGACAGTGTGGTCGTGGTGGCGGCTTGGGTAGCTGGGTTTAGCAGTTCACCAAAGCCAATTTGCTTGTCGCGGCCCACCAAGCGCGTGTCCAGCATGTGCAGAGCGACCAAACCACCAAAGTCAAAGCTGCGGTAAATTTTGGCCTTGTCTGCGCCCGTGCGAATCGGCATCCACTCATGGTAGGCCTGCAGTGCAATAGCTTTGCGGGCCACAAAACTACCCTCAGTGGCCTCGGTATGGTTTTGCGCGCCATCTTTGTAGGTGTCGTTGGTGATTTCGTGGTCGTCCCACACTGCAATCATCGGCATGCGGGCGTGAAACACTTTGAGGTCGGCATCAGATTTGTACTGCGCGTGGCGTTTGCGGTAGTCGCTCAGGCTCAAAATTTCGTTGACTGGGTCAGACACACGGCCCAGGGCTGCAGCGGTTTCAGAGGCATAGCCTTTGGAATCGTATTCGTAGATGTAGTCACCCAAGTGGATGGCAAACTGCGCATCAGATTTACCCGCTTCAGCGTACGCGTTAAAAAAGCCTGCAGGGTAGTTAGCGCACGACATGACTGCAAACACTACCTCGGCAGCCCCAGCTGCTGGCAAGGTGCGCGTACGGCCTACGGCCGATGTGCCGCCTGTAGATTTAAAGCGGTAGTAATACTCTTTGCCTGCAGCTAGACCAGTGGCATCGATTTTAGAGGTGTAACCAGTAGCCTCGCTAGCAGTGACTTTGCCAGAGGTGACCAGGGTAGCAAAATCTGCGGTGGCCGACACTTCGTAGGTCAGCTCGACTGGTGCAGTACCCGTTTGCGGCAGGGCATGTGTCCATAAGATTACGCGGTCAACCAGCGGGTCGCCACTGGCAACCCCATAGTTAAAAGCTACTGATACGGTAACTGGTAATGGGTCAGTGGAAGGATTGTCAGATCCACCGCAGCCTGACAGTACCGAGCCCGAAGCAAGCACGGCTGATACGGAGCTGATGGCGATAAAAAATTCTCTGCGCGAACGGGGTGTGGGCATGGTGATAGCTACATGTGGTGTTAGCAAGATGGCTTCTAATACACATTAAGCGTAGCCCGCGCAAGTGACGAAGGTATGACAGTGGATCAATGATGTTTTTGCTATTAATTACATAGCTTTCTGATTAATAAATACTTCGACTACAAGCTAATTAACCTCCTAAACTCACTGCGTACGAAGTTTTAAGGCCTCACAGGTTTAGCGAAACCTTTTTCAGCCCAAGCCACCGCACTGGTGCGGTTCAGCTTAAACCCCGCGTCCACCCGCACACTGGCCAGCTCATCACCGCCATCATCATGCGCAGTCAACGTGCCATAAGGGTTGTCTTCATCTGGCGTGATGTCTAGCGACACCCTCACACGCTGCACACCCACAGTCACGGTGATGTCTTGGTGCAGGGCAGCGTGCTGTTGCTGCTCTTGGCGGCGTACAAACTCGTGGGCGGTTTTTACCAAAGTGCTGAAGGCAAATCCGTCCAGTGGCTTAGGGTTCTTTTTATCGCGCCCCATGGTCCACGGGCCTACCAGCGCAGGCTCGGTCGCGCCGTCTTTGGTCATCGCCACGGCCCAGCCGTCGTCGTCTTCGTTTTTAATCACCAGCGCGGTCCAGCCGTCGCCTTGCCACAGGCGGGGTTCTTGGGCTAAGGGGGTAGTTTCGTTCATTAAAAAATTTCCATCAGATAACTGTGTGAGTTGCTATCAATCCAACATCAATCGGGCATAGCCCATGTGGGTTTGAAATACATGTGTCATTTTGGCCAACACGGCTAGCTCGGCCTCGTTGGGTTGGAAGGTTTTAACCAACTTGGCTTGCGTTTTTTCCCAAGTGGGAAGTAGGCTCTGTATCAATTGACGAAAAACCTTCATTGTCTCTGGCAAGCGAAATCCGCAGTCGCTACAAAACGCTTCCCATGAGTGCTGGCCTACTGCGTCAAACGTGTCTTCATCGCCAATATACAAAGCTAGCGCTGAGTCACCATAAGCGCGCACGCAGAGTAAGTCGTAAAACGGTGCGAGGCGGTAGCCCTTGTCATCCACCAACACCGATATATTTTTGGCGTGCGCATCAGCATTGCCAATCAAATAATTGAACATCACCCAGCGCTGAAACTGCAGTAAATCTACCGCACGGATGGGTAACTTGCGCAAGGCGGCAACTAATTTTGGCAAGCTGACCAACCCGCCTTGGCGTTCATATTTCCAGCCCGAACCGTGCCCCAGTAACTGGCAGCCGTCAAACTGGTGCAAGCTCACAATGCGGCCTGCCACATCAACGCGGTCGTAGCGCTCAGTCAAATACACCGTTTCTGGCACACGCAGCAACCACACGTTGGGCACTGGCAACTTGAGCGCTTTGGCCAGCAACATGCAGGCATATTCATTGATGGCACTTGGCTGGTAGCGCGTTTGGCGTGTGTCAGGTTTGAGAATGTGCGTGGTTGGCGAGTTGCCTAGGCTTTCAGACAATTGTTTGGTGCGCGTATCAAAGCGCACTCCCATTTTCTCTTGCGCACCCGCCAGCGACATAGCGGCTTGGTTGTTAGACACCAGCAAAGGCTGCAAATCACGCAGGCGCTGACTGAGCACCTGGTTTGGCAACGGGCGGTATTGTTGCTCGGCAGCGCGGGGTGCATCTGGGGCCAGCAATGCCAGCACACCTGGTAAATCTTTGCCCAGCTGCCCTAATAATTCAAACGTCGATGGATCGCGCAAAGCCAGTGCGCTAATCACATCGTCCATTGCTTGGCCTTCGGGCAACAGGTTTTCAAAAAAGCTTTTGGTCAGCGTACCGGCGTATTTTTGTGCGGCCAATGGAAATTGCGGCGCCAGTGCATAGCCGCCCGGCTGGGCTAGCCACTGGCTGTCGTATTCAAAAAAATACTCCCCACCCGCATGCCCAAACCAGCCCATGGGCCTGGCGTTCGCCCACACACGAAGCCTTATCACGCCGCGCCCCCGCTGCTTGCGTTGCTATTGCTGGGGCTAGCGTCAACAACCCATCCACTGACCGTAAAATTCAATTGCAGTCCTTGGCCAAGCACCATCAGCTTGGCCAGCGAGCAACGACCGGGCATACTTTCTGCATCACGAATAAACGACTCGCTCACGCCACAAACCCCTGCAAGTTGAGACCGCGTAAGACCTTGGCTTTTGCGCCGCGCAGACAGCTGCATAGCCAAATCTGCTAAATTGTCTTGATTAAGCTGCATTTTTCGTCCTTATAAGAACATTTTAAGCCAAAAAATGCTATCGGACTAAAATTTTGTTCTTATAAAGCATTTTTAGCCATGATTTTCTGCTTTGTCAAGCCAGTGACCGTCACTCTTAAAAATAGGGTAGCTATTAACCCACTGCGCATATTCGCAGGAACGCCTGACCAGACGCCTCCCGACTCGATAGATGATTTCCTGCAAGCCCCACTGCGTTATCACTCCCGATCCATTTTTATAAGAACAAAAGTTAAAAAAATACCTCCATATTGTCGATATTATTTTTTTAAGAACAAAATTGTTCCGCAATAACGTTTCTAAACATCGTAAATACGTTGCTCCTTGAAAATTCTGTCATTTGCCCTTATCATTAGCACTCGACGGACTTGAGTGCTAACAACTTGTGTTGCACCGCACCAGCCGCGTAAGTTTGTGAACGCTAACTCTTCGTGAAATCAAGATTTAGCGCTCTGAATTTCTATCAACCTTGCTTAATATCTTTAGGAGATGCAATGAAACTACGTCCTTTAGCCGATCGCGTGATCGTCAAACGCGTTGACAGCGAAACCAAAACCGCCTCTGGCATCGTCATCCCTGACGCTGCCGCTGAGAAGCCAGACCAAGGCGAAGTGCTGGCCGTAGGCCCAGGCCGCCGTAACGACAAAGGCGAAGTGGCGCCTATGAACGTGAAAGTGGGCGACCGCGTGTTGTTCGGTAAGTACTCTGGCCAGACGGTCAAAGTAGCTGGCGATGAGCTGCTGGTCATGAAAGAAGAAGACTTGTTTGCAGTGGTTGAAGGCAAATAATTTGTGGGACAGTCCAACCGACCTGCGCAGCAGCCGGTTGCTCTGTCCTCAACTTACCAACAACTACTATTTTGATAGCAAACTAAGTAATAAATACTTGGACTATCGGCATATTTCATTCACAAATTGATTTTTAGGAGCCTATCATGGCAGCAAAAGACGTAATTTTTGGCGGCGAAGCCCGCGCCCGTATGGTCGAAGGTGTCAACATCCTGGCCAACGCTGTAAAAGTAACCCTAGGCCCAAAGGGTCGTAACGTAGTGCTAGAGCGCTCGTTCGGCGCCCCCACCGTCACTAAAGACGGCGTGTCGGTAGCTAAAGAGATCGAACTCAAAGACAAGCTGCAAAACATGGGTGCGCAGATGGTCAAAGAAGTGGCCAGCAAAACCAGCGAC
>JAYTPK010000125.1:0-13606 GCA_043747295.1 Polaromonas sp.
ACGTTCTTGTTGGTCCAGTCCATCTCAGAGACGTGCACCAAGCCTTCGATGCCGGGTTCGATTTCCACAAACGCGCCGTAGTCGGCGATGTTGGTGATCTTGCCGAACATACGGGTAGACGTGGGGTAACGGCGGTTCACGCCCATCCATGGGTCGTCGCCCATTTGCTTGAGACCCAAAGAGACACGGTTTTTCTCGGTGTCAAACTTCAAGATCTTGGCGGTGATTTCCTGGCCTGGGGTCACCACTTCAGAAGGGTGACGCACACGGCGCCATGCCATGTCGGTGATGTGCAGCAAGCCGTCCACACCGCCCAAGTCGACGAATGCGCCGTATTCGGTGATGTTTTTGACCACGCCCTGAACCACTGAGCCTTCTTTGAGGGTGGTCATCAGCTTGGCGCGCTCTTCGCCCATGCTGGCTTCGCGCACAGCGCGGTGAGACAACACAACGTTGTTACGCTTGCGGTCGAGTTTGATAACTTTGAATTCCAAAGTCTTGTTCTCGTAGGGAGACAGGTCTTTCAGCGGACGTGCTTCGATCAGTGAACCTGGCAAGAAAGCACGGATACCATTGACCAACACGGTCAGGCCGCCTTTGACTTTGCCGCTGGTCACGCCAGTGACGAATTCGCCGGACTCGAGCGCTTTTTCCAGGCTCATCCAGCTGGCCAAACGCTTGGCGGTGTCGCGCGACAAAATCGTGTCGCCGTAGCCGTTTTCGATGGAGCCGATGGCCACTGAGACGAAATCGCCCACTTTGACTTCCAACTCGCCTTGGTCGTTTTTGAATTCGGCGATGTCGATGAAGGCTTCGGACTTGAGGCCGGCGTTCACGACAACGTGGTTGTGGTCAACACGCACCACTTCGGCGGTGATGACTTCACCTGCGCGCATTTCTGATCGCGTTAAGGATTCTTCAAAGAGGGCTGCAAAAGATTCAGACATGTAATTTTCCTAATGCTTCAAGGATAGCCACGACGTTAAACAGTACGTCTCAATACGATAATGGGATTACTATCGTTTCTATAGCTGCTTGGGCA
Source organism: Polaromonas sp. (assembly GCA_043747295.1). Lineage (GTDB taxonomy): Bacteria > Pseudomonadota > Gammaproteobacteria > Burkholderiales > Burkholderiaceae_C > JAAFIP01. The sequence continues at coordinate 1,043 of JAYTPK010000125.1, forward strand.
ATAAATACCGGGACTATCCGGCGGGGTTAAGTTAATGAAACCTGAAAGCTAGGGCGCATGCAGCGCGAAAAGAGCCTTCAGGGCCTTGTGGCACATGCTGTCAGGCAAGTACCTTGCTGCGCCACTGCTTTAACACCGCGTCGACCGATTGCTCAATCGACAAATCAGAGTTGTCTAGTTGCACAGCATCTTGTGCTGGTTTGAGTGGTGCGGTGCTGCGACCTGAGTCTCTGGCATCACGGGCTTCCAAATCAGCGCGAAGATTATCGAGTTTAGCAGAAATTCCCTTTGAAATCAACTGCTTATAGCGCCGCTCGGCCCTTTGCCCGGCGCTGGCTGTAAGGTAGATTTTGAGCGGCGAGGCAGGAAAAATCACGGTACCCATATCGCGTCCATCAGCCACTAAGCCTGGCAACTGAGCAAAACCTAGTTGTAACTGCTTTAAAGCCTCGCGTACGGCGGGGAAAACCGACACTTTGGATGCACCCAGTCCCATGGCTTCGCTACGGATAGCCTCGGACACGTCATCTTCGTTCAAAAGCACAGTGTTGCCCTCAAACACCACGGGCAGGTGGGCAGCCAGTTGGGCTAACGCGGCTTCGTCGTCCCAGGACACGTCTGCACGCTCAGCTGCCAGGGCGGTTAGGCGATACAGAGCGCCCGAGTCAAGGTAGTGGTAGCCCAAACGCGCAGCCACTTGGCTGGCTAGTGTGCCCTTGCCTGATGCCGTGGGGCCATCAATGCAAATCACCGGCACGCTGTGCGCCTGCGCCACGCTGAATAAAGCCTCAAAGTAGTCTGGGAAGGTTTTGGCGACGCACTTGGGGTCTTCGATGCGCAGCATTTTGTGCGCTGGGTTGAACGCAGCCAATGAGAAACACATGGCCACGCGGTGATCGTCATAGGTCTCGATACTGGCAGAGCGCCAGTCTGACACTGCGGCTGGTGGTGTGACCTGGATAAAGTCAGCGCCTTCCACCACGCTAGCGCCCAGCTTGCGCAGCTCGCAGGCCATTGCGGCGATGCGGTCAGTCTCTTTCACGCGCCAGCTGGCTATGTTGCGCAGTGTGGTAATGCCTTGGGCATACAAAGCCATCACGGCTAGTGTCATGGCGGCATCAGGAATATGGTTGCAATCCAAATCAATCGCTTTGAGTGGCCATGCACCGCGGCGAATGTCCAAATGGTTTGGCCCACTGTCGATCTGCGCGCCCATCATCGCTGCGGCTTCGATAAAGCGGATATCACCTTGGATAGAGCTTTTGCCTAGTCCTTCAATACGAATATTGCCAGTAGTCCCAGCACCTATTGCCCCAAGTGCTATAAAATAGCTAGCAGATGATGCGTCGGCTTCGACATAAATCTCGCCCGGCGACTGGTAGCGGGCGCCTGCTGGAATGGTAAAGCGCTGCCAACCTTCGCGCTGCACTTGAATGCCAAAGCGCGCCAGCAGGTTGAGCGTAATTTCAATATAGGGCTTGGAGATCAACTCTCCTACAACCTCAATCACTATATTTTTACTGGCCACATTTTCACTGGCAGCATTTTTACTGCCAGCTAAGGGCAGGGCCATCAGCAGTGCCGTGAGAAATTGACTTGATACATCGCCACGCACTTTAATCGGCGCATCTAGCCGTAAACTGGGCGTGCCAATATGCAAGGGCGGGTAGCCTTCGTTCCCTGCGTAGGTGATAGCGCAGCCCAGCGGGCGCAGCGCGTCCACCAAGTCGCCGATGGGCCGCTCGTGCATACGCGGCACGCCTGACAATGTGAAATCACCACCCAACACGGCCAAGGCGGCAGCCAAGGGGCGCATAGCGGTGCCAGCGTTGCCTAAAAATAATTGGGCAGGGCTGTTGGGTAAACGACCACCCAAGCCTGTGATGGCCACGCTATCACCAGTTTTATCAACTGAGCAACCCAGCTGGCGCAGCGCGTCTAGCATGACGCGGGTATCGTCAGAGTCCAGCACGTCGTGCACTTGGGTTGTGCCTTGGCTTAACGCCGCCAACAGCAAAACGCGGTTAGAGATGCTTTTAGAGCCCGGCAGTTTGACGGTGCCATTAGCATGCGCCAGTGCGGGTAAATCGAGGTAGGCTTGGCTGTACATCTGCGTTAATTGGCCGCAAAGCCAGGGATTCAAAAAATAAAAAAACGTGCTGGCTTTATTTGGGTGCGCCCATACGCCACTGTGCGCGGGTGAGGCTAGCTTTATCGATCTCGGCCTCAAGCGCTTCCACTTGGTTGTTGGTGATCATTTGCTCTAAATTCATCATGGCTTTTTGGAACAACTTAGATTGCGCTAACAGTTCTTGACGATTGGCCATGAGTACATCGCGCCACATGTGCGCGTCGCTGGCCGCTATGCGTGTGAAATCTCTAAACCCTGGGCCCGCTAGCGATAGATAGTCGCGGCCATTGGGTTGGTCGTTGATAGCATTCATCAGCGCAAAGGCAATCAAGTGGGGCAAGTGGCTGACAGCAGCGTAGGCTGCATCGTGCGACTCGGGTGACATTTTTAGCACTTGGCTGCCCAGCGCTGTCCACAAGTCGGTGGCTTTTTGCAGCTGGGTAATTTGCGTGCGCTCAATGGGGGTCAAGATCACTTGCTTGCCACGGTAAAGGTCGGCATCTGCGTGTTCCACACCCGATACTTCTTTACCTGTAATGGGGTGGGCAGCGATAAATACACCTACTTGGTCTTTCAGCACGCGCCGCGCTGCGTCTACTACATCGCGCTTGGTCGAACCCACATCCATGACCAACATACTTGGGGTGACCAAATGCTTGATAGCTTTTAAAGTAGCTTCGGTGGCCGATACTGGCACGGCCAGCAGCACAATGTCTGCGCCCGATACCGCCAGCAAGGCCGAGGGCGCTTCCACGTCAATCACACCCATCTGGCGTGCGCGCTCGGTGGTAGAGGGCGATTTGCTGTAGCCGACAACCCGTTTGACGAGGCCAGCCTTTTTCATGGCCAAAGCAAAAGATCCGCCCATCAAGCCACAACCAATCAGACCTAATTGCTCAAACATTATTTTTCTTTCTAGGGGAATGGTTAGCGCTTGGCTTACGTCTATGCATTTGCAGGGTAAGTACCCAACACTTTATAGAATGCACACAAACTGCGCAATTCTTTTAACGCAGCAGCAACATGCGGCTGGTCAGCATGACCAGCCAAATCGATATAAAAGTAATATTCCCATTGGCCCGTGCGTGCAGGGCGCGACTCAAAACGCGTTAACGACACGCCATGGTTTTTAAGCGGAACTAGCAGGTCGTGCACCGCACCGGGCTTATTAGGCACCGAGACTATTAAGCTAGTGCAGTCTTTGCCACTGGCTTGTGGTGAGGGTAGGGTGTCGGGCAGGCAAATGATGCTAAAGCGGGTGCGGTTAAACGCATCGTCTTGAACAGCGTGCGCAGCGATGTGCAGGCCAAACTGTGATGCTGCCCGGTCGCTGGCTAAGCCCGCCCAGGCTGGGTTAGTCGCTGCTAAACGCGCGCCTTCAGCATTGCTGGACACTGCACGGCGCTGGGCATGCGGCAGATGTTTGTTAAGCCATTCTTGGCATTGCGCTAGAGCCAGTTGGTGGGCTAGCACTACTTCAATACCCGCCAAGCTATTGCTGGTGCGCAGCAGGTTGTGCCGCACCATCAAGCTGACCTCGCCCACAATGTGCACGGGCGTATGCAAAAACAAATCCAGCGAACGGGTGACTACGCCTTCGGTAGAATTTTCTACACCCACCACACCGTACTGGGCTGTGCCTGATGCGGTCGCGTGGAACACTTCGTCAAAGTTAGCGCAATAAATTAGCTCGACGCTGCTTCCAAAAAACTCTAGTCCAGCTTGCTCGCAAAACGTACCTGCTGGGCCTAACACTGCCACTCTCTGCGGCGCTTCTAGGCTGCGGCAGGCAGACATGACTTCGCGCCAGATATGGCTAATGCTGTCACTTTTAAGCGGCCCAGTATTGCTGCTTTGCAGGCCATGAATGACCTGTGCTTCGCGTTCTGGGCGGTAGACGGGCGAACCTTCAACCCGTTTAATTTCGCCGACTTCGTTAGCCAAGCTGGCTCGGTGGTTTAAAAGCTTCAGTAACTGTTGATCGGCAGAGTCGATCTCTATGCGCAGTTGCGCCAGCGTGCGCAATGGGGATGCCACTCCGGCCAAAGGCTGGGTAGTGGCGTGATTCGATTGTGCAGGCTGAGCGCTCATCAGGGCTTCTTGGCGGGAGCACCGCTGCTGGCTGGGCTAGGGCTGCTAGCAGGCCCTGGGCTTGGTGTAGCTGTGGGTGGTGCCCCCACAATTTTTGCCGCAGCCGTATCAAAAGCTTTGCCGCGAGACTCTACTGCAGTGCGGGTGCCTTCCACAATGCCTTTGAGATACACACTGCCAAGCTCAGGTGCTAGGGTTTGGTATTTTTTAAATGCAGGCGCTTCCATAAGCGCCAAGAGTTGTTTGAGCTCTTCTTCAGAAAATTTCTCGGCGTAGCTTGTGGCTAACGCTTCACCGCGTACCTTAACCGCCTGTGCGGTTATTAGCTTGAGTGCGTCATCGTTGAATTTTTTTAACTCGGCATCAAGCGATGCAACAGCTTTTTGGCGTTTGTCCGCAGGCATGGTCTCCAAGGCAGGGTTCCATTTGCCGACCAGTTGCTGAGAAGCAGAGGCGGCTAATTGTTGCAACATGCGGCTCATTTCTGCGCCCTCTTGGGCTGCAATGATGCGCACTGCCAGATCACGTTTTGCATCTGCAGGTTGTGCATGTAATACGCCAGAAGTCCATGTAAATAATGCTGCAACAGCTATGATTTTGATAGTATTTGATAGTGTTTGAAAACAAGTCATAAGGTTCCTTAAATATCGGTGCACTGAGCTTGCGAGTTTGGTCTTCAAACTTGCAGGCTCTGGGCATGCGATGGGTGGGTTACTCGGCTGAATTACTGCCTTCAGTGTCGTCCCCATTTAAGGTGCCATTGTTACCATTTGCACCGGTGTCTGTATTGTCCGGCTCATCGCCTTCGGCCGCCTCAGCGACAGCATCGTTTTCCACAATACGTTGCAAACCGCTGAGCTTAGCCCCAGCATCTAGCGCAATCAACGTCACGCCTTGCGTGGCACGGCCTAGCTCGCGCATCTCGGCTACGCGGGTGCGCACCAGCACGCCTTTATCGGTGATCATCATGATCTCGTCGTCAGCGTGCACTAAAGTGGCGGCCACAATTTTGCCGTTCCGCTCAGACTGCTGGATAGCGATCATGCCTTTGGTGCCGCGTCCGTGGCGGGTGTATTCGCCAATAGGTGTGCGTTTGCCAAAGCCGTTCTCGGTGGCGGTTAGCACGCTTTGCAGTTCATCTTCGGCCACCAGCATGGCAATCACGCTTTGGCCCTCGTCCAGGGTCATGCCGCGCACACCGCGAGCAGTGCGGCCCACAGCGCGCACATCGTCTTCGTCAAAGCGTACCGCTTTGCCACCATCACTGAAGAGCATGACATCGTGTTTGCCGTCGGTAATAGCTGCACCCACCAGTACGTCGCCATCGTCCAAATCGACAGCAATGATGCCGCCTTTGCGTGGATTGTTAAAGTCTTCTAACGGTGTCTTTTTCACGGTGCCCATGCGGGTGGCCATAAAGACGAAATGGTCTGCTGGGAAGCTGCGGTTCTCACCCGTCAATGCCAACACGACGTTGATCTTTTCGCCTTCTTGCAGCGGAAACATGTTGACAATTGGCCGGCCGCGCGAACCGCGTGAGCCTGCAGGTACTTCCCACACTTTGAGCCAGTACATGCGGCCGCGATTACTAAAGCACAACAAATAGTCATGCGTGTTGGCAATAAAGAGCTGGTCAATCCAGTCATCTTCTTTGGTTTGCGTGGCTTGCTTGCCACGACCACCGCGTTTTTGCGCGCGATACTCTGACAAAGGCTGACTCTTGATATAACCGCTGTGCGACAGTGTGACGACCATGTCGGTGGGCGTGATCAAGTCCTCGGTGGACATGTCTTGTGCGTTGTGCTCAATCACGCTGCGGCGTGCGCCGAGTTTGGTTTGACCAAATTCGGTTTTAATCACTTGCAACTCGTCACTAATGATGACCGATACACGCTCTGGCTTGGCCAAAATGTCTAGTAAGTCTTCAATGACTGACATGACTTCTTTGTACTCAAGCACGATTTTGTCTTGCTCTAGCCCAGTTAAGCGCTGTAAGCGCATGTTCAATATTTCGGTGGTTTGGGCTTCGCTTAAGCGGTACAAGCCGTCTTTTTGCATACCAAACTCGCGCTCCATTCCGTTGGGGCGATAGTCGTCAGCGTTGACTGCACTGCCATCCGCACGGGTGCGGGTAAGCATTTCTTTGACAATTTTGGAATCCCATACCTTGGTCATCAGTTCTGCTTTAGCCACAGGCGGTGTGGGAGCATTACGAATGATGCGAATGAACTCGTCGATGTTGGCCAACGCCACAGCCAAGCCTTCTAGCAAATGGCCACGATCACGCGCTTTGCGCAGCTCAAACACCGTGCGGCGTGTCACCACTTCGCGGCGGTGGCTGAGGAATACTTTGACCAAATCGAGCAAGTTGCACAACTTGGGCTGTCCATCAATCAGCGCCACCATGTTGATGCCGAAGGTGTCCTGCAATTGCGTCTGTTTGTACAGATTGTTCAGTACCACCTCAGGCACTTCGCCGCGCTTGAGTTCAATCACCAAACGCATGCCAGACTTATCAGATTCGTCTTGAATGTGTGAAATGCCTTCGATTTTCTTCTCGTGCACCAGCTCGGCCATGCGCTCTTGCAAAGTCTTTTTGTTCACTTGGTAGGGCAGCTCGTCGACGATGATGGACTGGCGGTTACCTTTGTCAATATCTTCAAAGTGCACTTTGGCGCGCATCACCACACGGCCACGGCCGGTGCGGTAACCATCGCGCACGCCGGACAAGCCATAAATAATACCGGCGGTTGGGAAATCAGGTGCTGGAATGATCTCAATCAGGTCGTCCACCGAAGCATCTGGGTTTTTCAGCAGGTGCAGGCAGGCGTCGACCACTTCGTTAAGGTTATGTGGCGGAATGTTTGTGGCCATGCCCACGGCAATGCCGGTGGATCCGTTGACCAGCAGATTAGGAAACCGCGTGGGCATGACCAACGGCTCTTTTTCACTTCCATCGTAGTTAGGTCCAAAGTCGACCGTTTCTTTATCCAGGTCGGCCAACACTTCATGGGCGATTTTGGACAAACGGATCTCGGTGTAGCGCATGGCAGCCGGGTTGTCACCGTCGACTGAGCCAAAGTTACCTTGGCCGTCCACCAGCATGTGGCGTAGAGAAAAGTCTTGTGCCATGCGCACGATGGTGTCGTATACCGCGGTGTCGCCGTGCGGGTGATACTTACCGATCACGTCACCCACAATACGTGCTGATTTCTTGTATGGGCGGTTGTAGTCGTTATTAAGCTCATGCATCGCAAACAATACGCGGCGGTGAACAGGCTTTAAGCCATCTCTAGCGTCGGGAAGAGCGCGTCCCACAATGACGCTCATGGCGTAATCCAGATAACTGCGGCGCATCTCCTCTTCTAGACTGATGGGCAAAGTTTCTTTGGCGAATTGGGTCATGTCTAAAGGTCTAGAAAAGCAGTCGGTACAACAAGGCGGGGATTAAGTAGGTAAGACAATTAACAGCTTATTGCTGGCTGCTACTTCCCCAAAAACCCTCGATTTTTTGAATTCAGCCTAACTTACTCACGAGTTACTATCAGGCCAAGCCGTTGATTTTAACGATCTTTGGCCACTAAATCAGGCCCCATGCCCTTGGTAGCGCAATAGACATTAAGGACTACTCTGTAGCGCAATAGCAACAATAAAGGCCTGCCAAGCCAGCATGTAACTGCAAATTTGGAAGCAAGCGCAGGCTGTGGCACAATCACTTCACGAGTTAATTTGTTTTTTGGCAAGCTACTCGATTCGCACAGCTAGCGCTGTAGTATCAATTTTGAGGATGAACATGAAGAAACTAAACAAAGTCGCAGTGTTGTTTGCATCCGTCGCATTGGCAGGTACTGCTTTCGCGGCTGGCTCCACCACCAATTCTGACAACTGGCGTAACGGCCATGGCAACCTCCAGTGGAAAAACGCTGACGGTAGCCTGTGCTGGCGTGATGCCAACTGGACCCCAGCTACCGCAGCTGCAGGTTGCGACGGCGCTATTGTTGCTCCAGTAGCAGCACCAGCTCCTGCACCAGCACCAGCTGCTGCTGCTCCTGTAGCCCCACGTGCTGCACCAGCACCAGCCGCTCCAGCACCAGCCGCACCTGCTGCTCCAGCAGTTGCTGCTACCAAAGTCACCTACGCTGCTGACGCTTTCTTTGATGTGAACAAGTCGATCATCAAACCAGAAGGCAAGGCAAAGTTGGATGACTTGGTTGGCAAAATCAAGGACATTAACTTAGAAGTCATCATTGCTGTGGGTCACACCGATAGCGACGGCGGCGACGCTTTCAACCAAGCCCTGTCGGTTCGCCGTTCAGAAGCTGTCAAAGCATACTTGACCAGCAAAGGCGTGGAAAAGAACCGCGTTTACACCGAAGGCAAGGGCGAGAAGCAGCCAGTGGCTGACAACAAGACCAAAGACGGCAAGTCTAAGAACCGCCGTGTTGAGATTGAAGTAGTCGGCACACGCGCTAACAAGTAATTGTTAGACCTGTTCCTAGATAATCTTCGGATTACTTAACGACAAAGCCGCCTTTGGGCGGCTTTTTCGTTTTTGGCTATTCTTTTCTTTGTAACCTTTAGCGTTCTCTGCGAATCCTTCGCGCACTCTGCGTTCAAAAAATCCCCTCTCCTTGTCACAGGTCTCATCAATTTGCGACAATAGATCCATGACCCAAGCCACAGCATCTAACCCCCACCACACCAACGCAGATCCGGCCGAGCTGGCTAAATTTTCAGACCTAGCGCACCGCTGGTGGGATAAGAACAGTGAATTTAAACCTCTGCACCAAATTAACCCATTGCGCTTGGACTGGATCGATAGTCTGGTGCCGCTGGCAGGCAAAAACGTACTAGACGTTGGCTGCGGCGGCGGTATATTGGCCGACTCGATGGCGCGCAAAGGCGCGACAGTAACGGGTATCGACTTGGCCACTAAAGCGCTAAAAGTGGCGCAGCTACATGCGCTAGAAGCACAAACCCCTAATATCACCTACCGCGACATCAGTGCTGAAGCGCTGGCCGTTGAGCAGCCAGCGCAGTATGACGTTGTCACCTGTATGGAAATGCTAGAGCATGTGCCTAACCCGGCTTTGGTAGTGCAGGCTTGCAGCACCTTGGTTAAACCCGGTGGGTGGGTGTTTTTTAGTACTATCAACCGCAACCCTAAAGCGTGGTTATTTGCCATTGTGGGGGCTGAATATGTGCTAAACATGTTGCCCAAAGGTACGCATGAATACGCCAAATTCATCCGCCCTAGCGAGCTAGCCAGCCAAGTGCGCAGTGCGGGTTTAAGTTTGCAGCAAAGCCAAGGTTTGCAGTTCAACCCGCTCACCCAGCGCTACTGGCTCAACACTGACACCAGCGTGAATTACCTTTTTGCAACTCAAAAATTTTAAGTCACGTATTTCAGATACTATAAAAATAATAGCTGCCTGAGCAATAAATACTTGGACTACAGCACTATTTTGTTCCTAAAAATATGTAACTATGTCTTCTAAAGCCTTTTTACCCCATGCCATCTTTTTTGATTTAGATGGCACCTTGATAGACAGCGCGCCCGACCTTGGCGCCGCAGCCGACAAAATGCGCACGGACCGCGGTATGCCATCGCTGCCTTTAGAGCAATACCGCCCCATGGCTGGTGCAGGCGCGCGAGGGATGTTAAAAGTTGGCTTTGGCATGGCGCCTGACCACACTGACTTTGCCACTATGCGTGAGGAGTTTTTTCAAAACTACGAACGCAATTTAGTAGAGCGTACTTATGCCTTTGACGGCATAGCAGAGATGCTTGATCATTTAAAAAACCAAGGTATCGCCTGGGGTATCGTTACTAACAAGTCACAGCGCTTTACCAACCCGTTGGCGCGTTTAATGCCCATATTGCACGGCGCATGTGCAGTGATCAGCGGCGACACCACGCCCCACGCTAAACCGCACCCCGCACCCGTGCTAGAGGCTGCCAAGGTGGCTGGATACGCACCTGAGCGCTGCTGGTATGTGGGCGACGATAAACGTGACATTGACGCAGGCCTGGCCGCAGGCATGTTCAGCGTGGCCGCCGCTTGGGGCTATTTGGGTGAACACGCAGTAGATAGCTGGGGCGCACACGCCGTAGCACACCAGCCTAGCGACATGCTGCAGCTGCTAGAGCGGCTGCAAACTACCTGAGTGCACCATGCTGCACACAATACGGGTGGTGCACTGCCTTAAAGTAATCACTACTATTTTTATAGCTACTTGTGCAATAAATACTTGGGCCGTAACGTGTTTTGATGATAAAAAATTGTCTGCGGTAACGCAACAAGCCAACACGCTGGTGTATGTGTGGTCACCGCGCATGGTGTTGTCTGCACAGCACGCGGCCGCTGTGCAGCGGCAGGCGCAGCAGCAGGGCCTGCTGTTTGTTGCTGTACATGATGCGCAATTACCGCAGGCAGAGATCGACGCAACACGCAGCCGCATGGCCGCCAGTAACGACAGCGCAACGCAGCGCAGCGCGGCCAGCCTACAGGACAGCTTGGCTCTGTGCGCCCATGCTTTGGTACAGCGCGATGCACTGCGTCACTTTCCTACTGCCTTTGTTTTGCGCAGCCCCAGCAGTAATGGCCATGCCAGCGTACACCGTCATCCTGTTGTGGGCGCCATGCCCGAGACAGCATGGGCTGGCAGCTTGGCACAAAGAATGGCAGACAGTGCAGGTTTTGAGCCCCTGGCTGTCACGGCTGTCGCAACCGCTTTAGCTGGGCATGTGCGATGAATGGCCGCAACAATTTCTTGGGTTGTATCTTAGGCATCTCTTATAGAAACGCTATATTTTTTATAGCTATAAACCTAATAAATACTTGGACTACAGCACAAAATAGCTCCCAAAATACGATTTCTGGCCCAGTACAAGCCAGTGCGCAGTCGACAGAGCAATGCATTCCTGCAAACACTTTCACGCCGCTGCCAGCTAGCTTAGTAGGCCAGCAGACTGACAGCTACGGCACCACGCGCGTGGCGCTGGGCAGCTACGAGCGCATCAGCCCTGATGGGCGCTTTGTGCTGCGCAGCTTCTCAGGCGGCAGGCTGGGCGAGGTGAGCTTGATCGAGCTGAACGCCGCGAGCCAAACCGTCGCAGCTTACGACACACCACTGTCTAACGAAGCCTTTCCAGTGCAAGGCAGTTGGCGCTACTTGGTCGATGTGAACGGTGATCACTACACTTTTAGCAGCGTGCTGAGCGGCAACACCAAGGACAAACGACGCATTCAACCGCAGTTTAACGGGGGTATGAATGGGTTTTACGCCGCCGCTTCAGAGCTGCCGCATCGCAGCGCCGACTTGGCTGGCCAAGTGCGCATTCGCTCCATGAGCTGGCCCAACGCGAATAGCAACGCTGACACGCAAGGGGAGGGCGCTTTGGTAGTCCGCACCTTGACAGTTGACACCGTGCGCCAACACATCGTGGCCGACACCGGCCCGCAGCGTCTGTGCGCCCAGCGCGTGCGCGAAGACGGCCCTATGTACGCGCTGCCCATGATCAGCGTAGACGGGCAAGAGTTTGCAGCGCTGCCGCAAACGCCCGTGCAAGGCGCGCAAACCATGCGCATCTTTGGTTTTGGTAATGACGGCCAAGGCTGCGAGCCGCGTGATACCTTCAATTTTTCTAGCGGCAAAACTATTTTTGGATTTCCGCAAGCTGATATCAGTGCAAGCAGCGTTGGCAGAAAGTCCAATGTTCAAACAGTTGCCCAGGCCAATTCACAGCACAACGCAATCTCGGCTTCCGTAGCCTACGAATATCGATCACAGGTATGGTGGGTGATGCGCAGTTCAGGTCAAACCGGCCATGGTGCAGCCGCGCGCAGTTTTAACATTGCCCCGTACTATGCCAACCCCCGCACCCAGCTGTTGGCCAGCGCTTTTCCTGGCATTACACAAGATGGTCGCGTTATCTACGGCGCTACGCTCAAAACCTGCTCTGAATACGGTAAGCCATGTACCGAGCAAGCAGGCTATGTCACCAGCGACCCCTACCAAAGCAACGCTTACAAAGCCTATCTGCGCGAAGCCACCGGGCCAGCCGAGGCTGCGCTGCGTAACCAGTGCATCACTCACGGCGACGTACAGCGCAGCCGCGCTGCGTTTGCCAAGTTACACGGCCTTGCGCCATAAGGCGTAAAATACATCTTCTTGGGGCTGTACTGGTTTCGACGAGGACTGGACGTCTTGTAGGGCATGTCGAGCTGAATGTGCTCGTTAAACAAATTCAAAAAACCTAACTGCAAACGACGAACGTTTCGCACTCGCAGCTTAATCGCTGAGAGGCTTGCAACATCTCTCCGGTGGGATGGGCAAAG
>JAYTPK010000126.1:0-24315 GCA_043747295.1 Polaromonas sp.
GGTTGACGAGCCTTGACCCCGGCACTGGCTCTACAGTTAGAGCTGCTTGGTTCCCCACCTGACTCGGTTGGCCGCTTTACCATGCGGGAAGGCCCGTCAAGTTGTATTGTACCTTTGCTTGTCCACGGGCAGCGCTGTGCGCGGCTGACAGGCTATCATTGGGAATATGCAAAAAAACACTCTCACACATACCTTAGCAAATAGCCCACAGCAGGGTTTTAGCTATTCCCGCGCGCAGTTTGACGATTTGGTGGATACGGCGCTTAAGCATGCTAAAAAACTGGGTGCTACTGATGCGGGAGCTGAGGCGTCTGAGAGTGCGGGCTTAAGCGTGTCAGCGCGCATGGGCAAGCTTGAAAATGTTGAGCGTAACCGTGACAAGTCGTTGGGCGTGACGGTGTATGTTGGCAAAAAGCGGGGTAACGCCAGCACGTCTGATTTTTCGACCAAGGCTATTGAACAAACCGTGCAGGCGGCGTTTGACATTGCGCGGTTTACGGCCGAAGACCCGGTGGCAGGGCTGCCAGATTTGCGCGATGTAGCTACCAAGCAATCTGATTTAGATTTGTTCCACCCTTGGGAGGTTAACAGCGCGCAGGCGCTAGAGCTGGCGCTGCGCTGCGAGGGTGCGGCCCTGGGCGTGAGCAAAAAAATTGGTAACAGCGACGGCGCTGGCGTGTCAGCGCAGCAAAGCCATTTTGCGGCAGGGCATTTGCGTGCTGGGCAGATGGGGTTTCGCGGTGGTTATGCCACGTCGCGCCACTCGCTATCGGTCGCACCCATTGCTGGTAAGGGCGCTAACATGCAGCGCGACAGCTGGTACAGCTCTGAGCGCGATGCCTGCAACCTGGTCAGCCCCGAGGCTGTGGGCGTGTACGCCGCGCAGCGTGCGCTTAGCCGTTTGAACTCGCGCAACGTGCCCACCACGCATTGCCCCGTGTTGTTTGAATCGCCCGTGGCATCGGGCCTGCTGGGCGCTTTTGTGCAGGCTGTCAGTGGAGGGTCGCTGTACCGCAAGAGCAGCTTTTTACTCGACTCGCTGGGCAAGGCGGCTTTTCCCAAACACATTGATATTGCAGAAGACCCGTTTGTATTGGGCGGCAAAGGCAGCTCACCTTTCGACGACGAAGGCGTGAAGGTCAAGGCGCGCTCCGTGGTCGATGCTGGAATAGTGCAGGGCTACTTTTTGTCCACCTACAGCGCCCGCAAGCTGGGCATGCGCACCACAGGCAACGCAGGCGGGTCACACAACTTGACCATGACCTCACGTTTAACGCGAGCGGGTGACGATTTGGATGCCATGCTAAAAAAGCTGGGCACCGGTTTGTTTGTGACCGAGCTGATGGGCTCTGAGGTGAACTATGTGACGGGCGACTATTCACGCGGGGCCAGCGGTTTTTGGGTAGACAAAGGGCGCATCGCCTTCCCAGTGGAAGAGATCACCATTGCGGGCAACATGAAAGACATGCTGATGGGCATCACCGCCGTGGGAGCCGACACCTACTGCTCGGGGTCTAAAACTGTGGGGTCTGTGCTGGTGAACCGGATGAAGTTAGCCGGAAGCTAGGCTAATTAGGATTTTTATGCTGAGAAATCATGGCTTTATTCAAAGCCTCAATGATCTGTTGAACAAAACTCAAATCGTAACTTTTAACTGCTTTGACTTCGCCACCAGAGGTATTCAACTTCACAAAATGAACTGGTTTACCAAGATGGTAGAAAAGCCCAGCTAATAGAGCAAACATCACTGCTCCGCCAATAGCATCTTTAATACAAGCCAGCGCAAGTAGTGTGCAGACAATAACTCCTAGCCACTTTCTAGGTTGAGTCCACGCTGCAGTACTTGTGATGTTGCGCACAGCGTACGTATTTGCATCGCAAATAAAACGTGCACTAGTTACTTTAACGCCATCATGGTCAAAAAATTGCTGCTCTTCCATTGTTGCCTCATGTTTCAAAATGTTTAATTTGAAACATGATGGTAGCACCATTCTCAGCCCGCTAGCGCGGTCTTTACAGCAGCCGAGATCTGCCCCATATCTGCTTTGCCTGCCAGCTTGGTTTTGACAGCGCCCATCACTTTGCCCATGTCACCAGGCCCGCTGGCACCCAGTTCGGCTACTATTTTTTTCACCTCTGCGAGTACCTCATCTGCATTTAAGCGTGCAGGCAAGTAGGCTTGCAGCACGGTGATCTCGGTGGCCTCTTTGTCAGCCATGTCTTTGCGGTCGGCTTTGGTAAAAGCGTCGATGCTGTCTTTGCGCTGTTTGATCATTTTGTCGATGATGGCAATGACCATGGTGTCGTCTAGCACTACGCGTTCGTCGACTTCTTTTTGTTTGCAGGCTGACAACAGCAGGCGGATGGTGCCTAGGCGCTCTGCGTCTTTGGCGCGCATGGCAGTTTTCATGTCTTCGGTGATGGTGTCTTTGAGTGCCATGGCGTTATCCTGCAGGTTTTAAACTTATACAGCGCTATTGTAGAGCGCCGCACCGGTGCAAGTTTTCAGGTGTTAAGGCTTGGGTGCTTTGAACGCCACGGGCATTTGCACCGTCATCGTGCTTTGCTTGCCCTGTGCGTCGGCAAAGGTCAAAGTCACGGGTACTTTGCTGCCGTATTTGAGTGTTTGATTTAAGTCCATCAGCATGATGTGGTTGCCACCGGATTTGAACTCTACTGCTTTGCCAGCGGGTAAGTCTAGGCCGGGCAGGGCGCGCATCTTCATCACGTCGTTCTCCATCTTCATCTCGTGCACTTCGACCACGCCTGCAACCGGTGAGGCTAAGCCTATCAAGCGCAATGGCTCTTTGGCCGTCAAAGTCATAAACCCACCCGTGCCGCTTTGGCCCTCAGCGGTGCCGCGTACCCATGCGGCGTCTACTTTAACGTCAGGTGATGTTTGGGCATACGTTTGGGATGCAAATAGGGCGATAGTCCAAGCATTTATTACTTGAGTAGCTATGAATTTAATAGTGGTTTGAAATTCAAACATGCTGCAATTATCCCAGACAAGACTTAAGCTTGCAGAAAACAACCGTGCAGAAAAAAACCGCACAGATTGCTCGGTGCGGTGTAGTGTGAAGGGACTAAAAAATTAGTACAGCTTCTTGGGCAGCTGCATGCTGCGGATGCGCTTGTAGTTACGCTTCACAGCAGCTGCTTTTTTACGCTTACGTACAGCCGTAGGCTTCTCGTAAAACTCATTGGCGCGCAGGTCGGTCAGTAAGCCGAGTTTTTCAATGGTGCGCTTGAAGCGGCGCAGGGCAACTTCAAAGGGCTCGTTTTCTTTTACACGAATCGTGGTCATTTAAAATAAAAGTGTGAATGTGCTGAGAGCCATGAAGGGAGATCAATCCTTCATAAACCCTCTGCGGGGTTCCCGCCAAATTGAATGGTGCACCGGCGGCGGGGAAGCCAGCTAAGCCTTAAATTATAAACCGAACTTGGGCGTTGTGCCAGTAGATTCGTCACCTATCAGCCTATGGGCCCGGCACGCGCTTTCCATATTATGGGAAGAAAATCAAACAAAGGGCTGCGTTCACGCTGAAATACTTGGCTGCTCATGGGGCTACCAATACTAATTGCGGGGTTGCTGATGTTCAGTGTTGCAAGGCGCTGCATCCAAGCAATGTCTAGCTGCCCTGCGGCCGTGGGGCGCGAGAAGATCAGTGCCAGCATGTCGCGTGCAGCTGTGCTGCCCTTAGACTGGGCCATGCGGTACAAGCGAATAGCCTCGGTGTAATTGGCGGGTTGCCCCAGGCCACGGTGGTTGCGCTGCGCCATGGCTAGCAAAGTGGCTGCGTCCATGCTGACGTGGCTGTTGACGGCAGAGTTGCTGTTAGCTTGCTGCAGGTCTAGCAATTGCAAGTTATGGGTTGCTGCCCCTGACCCACTTGAGGCGGCTTGTTCAAACCACTGGCGCGCTTGCGCTTTGTTGTCCAGGGCAATAGCTTCTAAGCCCAGCTCAATCAAAGCATGGATATCGCCCAGCTGTGCCGATTGTTCTAAGAGTGGGCGTGAGGTTAGACGATAAGGCGCATTTTTGTCTTGACTGACATCGCTGCTATTTCTAGGCAATGTGGTGGCTAGAGGCGCGTTTTTGCTTTGCATCCACCACTCTAGGTACAGCGCACGCGCAGGCAACTGGGCGCGCATGCTGGCAATGCGTATACGGGCTTGTGCTGCGTCGGGGGCTTGTTTGCAGCCTTCTATCGCGCACCATGCTAAGCCTGCATTGCCTAGGTTTTGGCCGCGGGCTGACGCGCGTTCAAACCATAGCTGCGCTTGGACTGCGTCTTGCACCACGCCTGCGCCGTGCGCGTAGATCAAGCCCAGCAGCCAAGCTGCGTCTGCCGCACTGGCAACCGGGTTGGTGTCAATGCGGGCAGCGCCAGGGCGGCGGTTGGCGGCTGGTGCGCTGGCGCGGCTACTTGGCGCGCTGGCGCGGCTACTGTTAGCGCGCTCAAGCAATTGCGCTAGGTCTCGCTCGATGGCGCGGTCTGCGTTAGCTTGTTGTCCTATTAACAGGGTGCCAAGCTGCACGGGGCTGTTGTCCAGCGCCTGCGCACTGATGGCAGGGTTGGTAAAGCCAGCCGCGGGCTCGGCACGGGTGCGTGCATCGGCCGACTCACTGGCTAACACGCCCTGCAGTGTCAGCATGAGCCAGCCAATGTACATACTGTTGCGCAAGATGCCGTTGAGTCGGCTCGTTGCACAGTGTCTAGGGCGCTCCATGCTGGGCCTGATAGTAATGGCGTGCTTGACAGCTTACTTTGCAGCAGGTGCGACAGTTGCAGCGGTGACAGCTGCAGCGCGTCTGGCAACCACCCTCCACTTTAGGCTACGTGCTGCCAAGGCATCTGCGCCTAAGGCGGTTGCATAAGCAGTTGTCAAATTGAGCTCGCCTTGAATACCTGCAATCGGTGTGAAGCTGGGGCCTTGCAGCGCCGCAGGCAATTTGTTGCTAGGGTCTGTCTCAGTGGCCATGCACAGCAAGGTTTCGTTACCCGGTGTACCGGCATCCATCACAAAGCCCGGGTTAGGGGACATCCAGTCAGGAATGCGCAGCGCTTGGTGTGCGCTGATCAACGCATTGGGGTGGGTAGCGTTGGGCAAAATGCGCACAATGCTGCCGCCAGTCTCAATCAAATAACAGTGCACATAAGCAGCGCGGTTGAGCACAGCCGATGCAAAAATTTGCTGGCCAGATTCAAAAGTTGATTTATCTGGACCCAAGTTTTCAATTTGCATGTCTATGCTCAGGCCCGGTGCTGGTGGCTCTACCGGTGTGGCAGCTATGGCGCTATTGAGGGTGCCCACGATTGCTGGTGCAATGGCTTTGGCTGTCCAGCCCACGCGTTGCAAATTACCATCGTCACCCAACGCTACAAAACCACGCAGCGCATGTTCAAAAGTAGAAAAATCAATCACACCAGACACTACCATGCCTTGGTCGGCTTGGTATTTGGCAATGGCGTTTTTAAATACGGCGGTAGGCACTGGGTCACCCTTGGGGTTGGCTGGCAGGTAGCCTTGACTGGCCAAAGAATTTTTCACCAAAGTGCGCGCGGTGTCTAGGCCTGCATCATCAAACCAGTCGCGCAGCACACGCTGAAAGCTGGGGTGGTTTTGCTCCAGCGTCAGGCACTGCCAGTACGGCACGCGCGCCCATTTGCCTACCAGTTCAATCATGGCCAAATCAGCCAAGCTGCGCACTGCATTGCCCGAGCCTTGGGTGTAGTCACGTCCCATGTTAAAGGTCACGCCGTATTTACCAATGCGTGCTGCAGCGTCAAAGCCTTGTGAGCCTGTGCCAATGATGATTTCGTTGGATGAATCTAAGCCTGGTATCAAAGTGCGAGTGCGAAAATCGCCTAGATGTAAATCCAAACCTATCACCGTAGCATTGCGGTTTTGGCTAAACCCAGTGTCTAAACGGCTGGCAGATGTGCCAATGTCCATTTGGTTGCTGATGACGTTTTGGTCTACAAAAGCGATAGCGCCCGATACATACAGCGCGGGGCGTTGCAGCTGTATTTGGTTATTGTTGAGCAAAATGGTGGTCAGGTTTTGCACGGTGTCTTGGCGTGCAATGTCTACCTCGTAGTCCACAAACCTGAATGCATTAGACAGGCGCGACATTTGCGACAAAGCCGTGATGATCATCTCTTTGGTACCCACGGGCACCTTGTTGCTTGAATCAGGAATTTGCTTGCTAGTGATCAATGTAGTGGGGATCTCGGCCACGCGAAATAACCTGTCCATACACGCTAGCGATTCAGAAAAACTGGTGATAGAGCGCACTGGGCGTACTACAGGCTTGTCTGCAGCATAGCCGTGGGTTTGAAACTCTGCATCTTTGCGAGCGTTCAGCGGCGTGGCACAGCCGGTGATCAGCACTGCTGCGGCAACGCCACAGGTTATGCCCGCAGCGCGCAGTCGGCGATAAAAAATAGTGGAAGTCATGGGGTTGTCTATCGGCAAATGTTGACCAGATCACCACGCAGCACCACGATTTGTTGGTTGGCGTTGGTTCTAGGGTTGTTGCCGCTGGTGGGCGAGCGGCCAATGCCATTAGTTTGTGTGCTGCCTACATCTTGCCTGCAGGTGCGGCGTACGCCTTGTGTGGTGCTAGTGGTGTTGACGTCGTTGTCCGTCAACAGCGTGCCGTCGTCTAACCCTGCTGAGTAAGCTTTGGCCTCGAAGCGCGCTACTTTGGCTTTGAGCCATGCGGGCATGTCGGTATAGGTATCCAAGCCTGTGGACTTGGGGTTGCCGCCAGAGGGCAGCGATATAAAGCTGACAGGGCCATTCATGGTGAGTGGGTCTTCACCCGGTATGCGCTGCGCCCAGCTAATGCCACAGAAACCAAAAGCCAGCACACAGGCTGGCAGTATTTGCAACAATAGATTTTTCATACTGGGCCTCACTGCGCTACACAAAAGAAATTCAAAAAATTTGCGCTAGGTGCTGTCTGTGCGCGAACGCAACAGACAGCCTTGCTTACGCATTAGTTACAGGTGGTGCAACCGTTGTTGGTGGACACGTTTTGCACTGCCTTGGTATGGTTGCCTTTTGCAGAGTTAGCAATAGCTGAATGCTTGGCGTACACCACTTGTAGTGACGAACCATCGATGTTGACTACACCAACGTTAGAAGCCAAGCTCTGAGTAGCCTTGGTGTTGTTGCCAGAAGCAGAGTTGCTCACGCTAGAGTTTTTCAACACGGTGACTTGTGTTGAGTCGTCGTTGACGGTAACGTTGCCAGCATTGCTAGACACGTTTTGGCGGGCTTCAGTATTTTTGCCGCTTGCCTTGTTTTCAATCGACGAGTGCATCGCGCTGGTCAACTGTATGGATGTGTCGTTGATGTTGATGACTGGGCCAGTAGCGAAAGCGGCAGTAGCTGCAAAAGCGATAACTGTAAGTAAGATTTTCTTCATGATAATTTCCTAAGTAGGTAAGTAGGTTTAACAAAAGTCGGGTCATTGGCTAATTCCACTGACTCGGCACATCGACACTACGTTGGCAGATGCAGCCCTTGCTGCTTTATCTCCTCCCCGTTTTGTCTAAGCGCAAGTTTCCGCTCGTGTAACCATCTGCTCAATACCTGTTGTGAGCTAAGCCATTTGTGTGAATTGACACTGCCCTGCGCATGCGCGACACTGCACATCGTGAGAGGCAAACTTAGCCAAATCGCGACAAATATCGCGAAATTAACTGAGGATGCATTAGGTAGTTACTAAATGTATCTAATGTAATAAAAAGAGTAACAAGTACTTTTCAAGTGTATTAATTTGCGATAGTGGAACGTCTTGTTGGGTAGAGCACTAAAAAACAAAGCATTTTCAAAAAAAATGCACAAAAGTTTGCTGGTAGGGAGGGGGCGTAATGCGCCTAGAGCGCGGTTGGAGGCAACCGCGAAACGCAGTAATGGAGAAGCAACATGAACAATCAGCATGGGCTACAGATGGACAACCATCACGCCCCGTTTTTGACGGGTAACTCGCCTCTGGTGAGCAAAGCAATGCCTTCATGGCCTAACTTTTTCTTGGGCCAAGTCGCGCGACCGGTGCGCGTGCTATTGGTCGATGATGACGTGCACGTGCGCAGGGTTATTGCAGACGAACTGTTAGCTGACGCACGCACCCATTTGGTCGCGCAAGGCGGCAGCCTGAAGGAAGGCAAGCAACTGGTGTCCACCAAAGAATATGACGTCTTGCTGGTGGACTTGAATTTGAATGATGGTTTGGGTTTTGATTTGATTCGCCAGAGTAAAACTGTCAAACCTATGGCCGAGGTCATTTTGATCTCTGTGATGGAGGACGAAGACCATGCCCTGCATGCATTTAGCCTAGGGGCGACAGGCTACTATGTAAAGCATTCGTGGTTTGGCAGCTTTCCTCAGGCGGTGCTGCAGGTGGTCAACGGTGGCGCATCCATCACGCCCAGTTTGGCCCGCAGGCTGTTGCGCAAAATGGATAACTCCGCGCAGCATAAAAGTGCGCCAGAGAGCGGCGACGTTTTTATGCTGTCCGAGCGCGAGAGAGAGGTGTTGAAACTGGTAGCCTCAGGCTATATCAGTGGCGAGATCAGCAAGATGCTCAAGATCAGCGTGCAAACAGTCAATACACACATCAAAAACACCCACCGCAAGCTCAAGGTACGTACACGTGCACAGGCAGTTAACTTAGCTACCAGCAGCGGCCTACTGTAGGGGCCGGCCATGCCCAGATCAACGACCTATGCAGCCTGCGCACTGCTAACGGCAGTGGCGCTGACTATGACTGCTATCATTTTTCAACGCCTAGGATTGGAGTTATCTGCACAATTTGCAGTGTACGGTGTGCTGATAGCTTACGGAGCTGTGCAGTGCTACCTATGGGCTCACAATCAGCCTACCAAGATGTATATGGTGCCAGCCAGCACCAGCCATGGCCCCAGTATTGTGGCGTTGAGTGGATTGGATATGCACTCAGAGGCAAGTGACGTTTTGCCGGGGATGCGTCAGCATCAGTTAGCGCAAGCTGTCGTGCAAGAGCGCCGCCGCATTGCACAAGATATTCATGACGGCGTGGGCTCGCAACTGGTGGGGCTGCTTGCCAGCTTAGACCCTGCTTTGCCAGCGCACAGGCGCATTATGCTGGGCCTTGAGAGTTGCTTGCTCGATTTAAAAAACACAGTGGACAACGTGGACGTTACAGATGACAGCGACACCAATATCTTTGACGCGTTGGGTCGCCTGCGTTATCGGTTTCAGCCCTCGCTGGACAGGGTGGGCATGCGCATGCACTGGAAGGTGGAAGTTGCAGGGCCACTGATCGCTGTGAAAGCGTCGCAGCTGCAAAACATCGTGCGCATTGTGCAAGAAAGCCTGGCCAATGTATTGCTGCATTCAGAGGCCACCGATGTGCAACTACGATGCCGCTACGAAGAGCAACCTAAAGCTCACATGGTGCTGGAAATTTTAGACAACGGTAAAGGCATGCCTGAGCGTGTGGCACAAGAGAATATAGGTAAAGGCTTAAGCGGCATGAAAGAGCGCGCCCAGCGTATTGGAGCGCAGTTGCAAATTAGCTCTAAGCAGGCCATGGGCACCCGCGTGCGCCTACATCTGCCCTTGGCTTAGGGCTGGGTGTGCTGTGTAAGTGGCAGCGGCAGTGGCAGCGGCAGTGGCAGTGGCAGTGGCAGTGGCAGTGGCAGTGGCAGCGCATGCGCGCAGGCATGCGCACTGGCCCATGCCCATTGGAAGTTGTAACCCCCCAGCCAGCCTGTGACATCTACCACCTCGCCGATGAAATACAGTCCGGGTGACTTTTGGCTTTCCATGGTTTGACTAGACAGCTCGCGTGTGTCCACTCCGCCTGCAGTGACCTCGGCTTTTTTGTAGCCTTCAGACCCATTGGGCGTGATCTGCCAGCGCTGCAGGCTATCAGCTAGGGCGTTCAGGGCTTTGTCTGTGGCTTCGTTGATAGGGCGCTGCCAGGCAGCGTCGCGCGCCGTCCAAGTGTCTGCCAAGCGCGCAGGAAAGGGTGTATCGGGTGTGGACAAGCTGCCCGCTAATTCATTGGCTATCAGCTTGCGCGAGCGTGACTTGGCAGCCATTAATGCAGTAGTTACGTTGTGACTGGGCGTAAGATTAATGCGCACAGGCGTGTTGTCCTGCCAGTAGCTTGATATTTGCAGCACGGCGGGGCCACTCAAACCCCGGTGGGTAAACAACAGGTCTTCGTCAAACTGGCCTTTGGTTTTGCCCTCACCTGTACTGATCTGCACTGGCAGCGATAAACCAGCCAGCGGAACAAATGGAGCCCACTGTGCTTCGTCAAAAGTCAGTGGCACCAGCGCTGCACGTAGCGGCACAATGCGGTGACTAAACTGCTGTGCTAAGCGTTGCCCAAAATCAGTTGCGCCAATTTTAGGAATGCTCAAACCGCCTGTAGCCACCACCACACTGTTGCACTGCACGACACCTTTGTCGCTATCAACTTCATAGCAATAAATGTAATGAATACTTGGACTATCGGCAGATTTAGCTCCTAAATAGCGCACTGACTGCACTTTGCAGGGTTGCCAGCGCTCTACACCGCCTGCAGTGCATTCGGCCAGCAGCATGGCGATCAAGTCTTCGGCAGAGCGGTCGCAAAACAACTGGCCTTTGTGCTTTTCGTGCCAAGCAATGCCATGCTTTTGCATCAAGTCTAAAAAGTGCTGCGGCGTGTAGCGCGATAGCGCACTGCGGCAAAAGCGCGGGTTCTCGCTGATGAAGTGTTTGTCGGGCGCACGAACATCTAATTCGCGGTTGGTAAAGTTAGCACGGCCACCGCCAGAGATGCGAATTTTCTCAGCGATCTTCTCGGCATGGTCAATCAACAGTACCTTTAGGCCGCGCTGGCCAGCGACCCCCGCACAAAACAGGCCCGCAGCGCCTGCGCCGATGATGACTACGTCGTAATGTTGTGGCACGTTAAACAGTGTAAATAAACTAGCGCTGAGTCTAGCGTATCTAGCCAGCGGTGCAGCGCACTAGGGTCAGCAGACCCTTAAGCTAACCAACACGCTACTTCAGTGTTACTTGCAACCTCGCGCAGAGCGGGGCTTTCCTGCGCACAGCGCGGCACGGCCTGCGGGCAACGTGTGCGAAAAGCGCAGCCTGAGGGCGGATTTAGGGGTGAGGGCAGGTCGCCGCTGAGAATTTGAACGGTCTTGGCACGTTCAAGCTGCGGGTCAGGAATCGGAATGGCCGACAGCAATGCTTTGGTGTAGGGGTGCTGGGGCTGGATATATAAGCTATGTTTGGGTGCTTTTTCTACCGCCTTGCCTAAATACATCACCATAATGCGGTCGCTGATATGTTTAACGACCGCCAGATCGTGCGCAATAAAAATCAGCGATAGTCCCATCGACTGCTGGAGTTCTTTTAGCAAATTAATGATTTGCGCCTGAATCGACACATCTAGCGCCGACACAGGCTCGTCGCAAATCACCAGCTTGGGGCGCAAGATAAGCGCGCGCGCAATGCCAATGCGCTGGCATTGCCCGCCAGAAAATTCGTGCGGATAGCGGTTGATATGCTGCTGGGCTAGGCCCACACGCTGCATCATGTCCACCACCTTGTCCATAATCTCATCGCTTTGCATGGCAGGGTGGTGTGTGCGCAAAGGCTCGGCAATAATTTGCGCGACCGTCATGCGCGGGTTCAAGCTGGCCAAAGGGTCCTGAAAAATCATCTGAATATCGCGGCGCACGTTGTGCCATGCGTCTGGGCTGGCCCCCACCATCTCTTGCCCCATCCACTCAATACTGCCTGAGCTGCTGGGAATTAGATTAAGTACACCGCGTGCCAGCGTAGATTTGCCGCAGCCAGACTCACCCACAATACCCAAGGTTTCACCCTGGCGAATGTCAAAGCTCACACCGTTGACAGCAGTCAGCATGCGCTGTGCAGTCCAAGGCCAAGCGTTGTCGGCGCGCACCTTAAACTGCACCTTCAGGTCGCGTACCGCCAACAGCACTGGTGCAGTATCAAGCATGGTTTGCTGCGCGCATCGCGCGCACCTCATCAGTAGGTACATGGCAGGCACGTAAGGCGGCTGACCCCAGCGCAGTGGGTGTCAAGGCGGGCACTTGGGTGCTGCACGCTGATTGAGCCAGACTGCAGCGCGGCTGAAAAGGGCAGCCCGCTGATGGTTGTGACATATTGGATGGCGATCCAGGAATGGCTATCAGCGCCTGATCAGTGCGGTCTAAGCGCGCTATGGCGCCCAATAAACCTACCGTGTAGGGATGCGAGGGGCGATAAAAAATATCTTCAGCACTGCCTTGCTCCATCACCCGCCCAGCATACAGCACCATCACCTGATCGCACACGCCAGCCACCACGCCCAGATCGTGGGTGATCAACACAATGGCGGTTTTAAAATCACGCTGCAAGTCACGCAGCAGGGCTAAAATTTGAGCCTGCACCGTAACATCTAGCGCGGTGGTGGGCTCATCAGCAATCAGCAGCTCAGGCTCACACAGCAAAGCCATGGCAATCATCACACGCTGGCGCATACCACCAGAAAACTCGTGCGGGTACGTGTTGATGCGCTGCGCGGCATCTGGGATTTTCACTGCATCGAGCATGCGCAGCGACCTGGCCCGGGCTGCCTTGCGGTCTAGGCCTTTGTGCAGCTCTAGTACCTCGGTCATTTGCCGCTCAATGGTTAAGTATGGATTAAGCGAAGTCATCGGGTCTTGAAAGATCATGGCCATGCGGTCACCGCGTATGGTGTTGAGCTTATGGGGCGGCATGGTCAGTACATCTTGCCCTTGGTAGAGCACTTGCCCCGTGGTACTGCCGTTGCGCGCCAGCAGCCCCATCATGGCCAGCACACTTTGGCTTTTGCCAGAGCCGCTCTCGCCCACAATGCCCAAAGTTTGCCCCGAGGCTAGCGAAAAATTAATACCGTTAACCGCGTGCACCGCACCATCACCCGTGTTGAAGCGCACATTGAGGTCTTTAACTTCTAATAAATTCATTGAGTGGAAGGTTCAACGGTCTTTGGGGTCTAAAGCGTCACGCAGACCATCGCCAATAAAGTTAAAACAATACAAAGTGATAGACAACAGACCAGCTGGAAACAACAGAATCCAAGGAGAAATCTCCATCACGCTGGTGCCATCGTGGATCAACACGCCCCAGCTGGTCATGGGCTCTTGAATACCGAGACCTAAAAACGATAAAACCGATTCCACCAAAATCACACTCGGCACAGTGACAGTGGCATAAATTACCACTACGCCCAGCAGGTTAGGAATGATGTGCCTAAAAATAATGGTCTGGGTACTAACGCCCATGGCCCGCGCTGCTTCGACAAATTCTTTGGACCTGAGGGACAAGGTTTGCCCACGCACCACACGCGCCATCGTCATCCAAGAAAACACAGTGATGGTGATGACAACCAGGTAAAAATCACGGCCCATGACGGTGATCAGCAAGATAGCAATCAGCAAATAAGGCACGGCATACATCATGTCAACAATGCGCATCATGATGGCATCGGTTCGCCCACCGATAAAACCGGCAGTTGCACCCCACACTATGCCCAGACTGGCCGAGGTGAGTGTGGCCAACAGGCCTACCATCAGCGAAATACGCCCACCCATGAGTGTGCGCACCAACAGGTCACGGCCAGAGTCGTCAGTACCAAACCAATGGTAGTTTTTCCAACTAGGCGCTTGGCTCATGGCGTCCCAGTCTGCACTGTCAAAAGCGTTGGGCAAAACCCAAGGGCCGGCGATGCAGCAAACGATAATGGTGCACAAAATGATCGTGCTCCACACTGCTGCGCGGTTGCGTATAAAGCGCTGCCGCGCATCAGACCAAGGGCTACGTCCATGCACTGAGGGCTGGGCTATACGCTCAGCCGCAGCGATGACGGCATTGTTTTGTGATGGCAGTAGCATGGTGCAAATCACGCGCTAGTAGCGAATTTTGGGGTCGAGCAATGCGTACACAAGGTCAACTATCAAATTGATAGACACTGCAATGAATGTAATCAACACTACCAAGCCCAGCACCAAGGTGTAATCTCGATTAGATGCACCATTGATGATGAGCTTACCTATGCCGGGAATAGAAAAAACAGATTCGGTGACCACCGCAGCGGTAATCACCGATATCACCATAGGCCCAATCAATGACACCACTGGCAATAACGCTGGTTTAAGCGCATGGCGCAGCACAATGGTGCGCATGGGCAAACCCTTGGCGCGCGCGGTGCGAATAAAGTTAATGTGCATCACCTCGATCATGCTGCCGCGCATCACGCGTGCGATAGAGGTCATCTCAATCATTACTAATAAAGTCATGGGCAGCACCATGTAGCGCGGCTCAAAATCGTTCCAGCCACCAGCAGGTGCCCAGCGCAGCCAGACTGCAAAAACTAAGATAAGTACAGGCCCTACGACAAATGATGGGAATGAGTGCCCTAAATTACCCAAAAACATCACGGCGTAATCGGCAACGCTGTTTTGCTTTAGCGCAGCCACAATGCCCATGCTGACACCTAGCAAGATAGCGATCACCGAGGCACCTACGCCAATAGCCGCCGACACAGGCAGCGCTTTAGCCACCAGCTCGTTGACAGTCCAGTCTTCATACCGAAACGATGCACCTAAATCGCCGCGCAGCAGATTGCCCAGGTAGTAAAGGTATTGCTGCCACAGCGGCTCGTCAAGATGGTATTTGGCTTTTAAATTGGCCAACACCACAGGGGATACTTTTATTTCGGCGTCAAAGGGGCCACCGGGCGTGGCGTGCAGCAACAAATAGCATACCGTGATGACGGCTAGCAACGTAGGTATAGCGGACAGCGTCCGCTTAAAAGCATAAGACCACATGGGCAGCGTGCCGGTCAGTGCTTGATGATGTACAGGTCTTTTGAGCGATAGCGGTCTAATGGATTAACTTTGGACGTGCCGCCTACGTAGGCCTTCACCAGCCTGGGGCGTGTGTACTGTAGCAGCGGGACAATGGGGTAGTCGTCCATGATCACTTTGGTGGCTTGGGTTAGCAGGGCTTTTCGTTTGGCTTGGTCTTGGGTTTTGTAGCCTTCGTCGATGATGGCTTGGGCTTTGCGGTTGCAGTAACCTTGGCTGTTTTGGTCAGAATCACACTCCACCAAAGTTAAAAATGTGTGCGCATCGTTGTAGTCGGCCAGCCAGCCGTTGCGTGCCATTTCGTATTCGCGGTCATCACGCTTTTTAATCAGCACTTTAAATTCCATGGCCTCAAGCTCTAGTTCAATGCCCAGCTTGGTTTTCCATTCAGATGCTGCAAAGATTGCCATCTTTTTATGGTAATCGCTCGTGTTGTACGAGAACTTGTATTTAGTGCCGGGTTGTACGCCTGCTTCAGCCATGAGTTTTTTGGCTTCAGCAATGCGCTTGTCCATAGGCCACTTAGCCCAGTCGTACGTTGTAGGGTCTGCACCGTTCACGTTTTGCACAATCACACTGTAGGCTGGCACCTGTCCATCTGCAGTCACGCGTTGCGCCAAGATGTCGCGGTCAATCACCATGTTCAGCGCCTTGCGCACGCGCACATCTTTAAAGCTGGGGTGGTTAACATTTAAAGAGTAGTAACGCAGGCCCAAGATAGGGTTGTTGTGCGCTTCTTTAGGGTATTGCTGTTTGTACTTCTCGTAGGTGCCAGGCGGGATCTCGTTGACCCAATCGTTCTCACCCGATTCAAACATTTTTACATCTGCCGCGCCTGACTCTACGGGCAAATAAGACACTTGCTCTAGCGGTACGTTGGCTTTGTCCCAATAGGTTATTGACTTGGACAATACGAGCTTGCTGTTGACAGACCAGTCTTTGAGCTTGAATGCACCATTGCTCACTATGTTGGCAGGTTTAGTCCACTCTTTGCCAAATTTTTCTACTGTGACTTTATGCACCGCGCCCATCTGCAGGTTGGATACTACATCTGGCAGAAACGCTACTGGAAATGAGGTTTTGATTTCTAGCGTGTAAGCGTCAAGGGCCTTAACGCCTAGCTCGTTGGGTTGTTTTTTGCCAGCAATAATGTCTTTGCCATTGAGTAAAAATCCGCCATAGGTAGGCGCGTATTTAGAACCAGTGGCGGGCGTAACCAAGCGGCGCATGCCGTAGACAAAATCTTCCGCAGTAACATTGTCACCGTTCGACCAGCTGGCATTTTTGCGCAGGTTAAATACCCAGGTCTGTGCATCTAACTGCTTCCAAGTTTCTGCTACGCCCGGAACAATTTTGCCGTTATTGTCTGCAGCAGTTAGGCCTTCAAACAAATCTCGGATGACGTTGTTGGCGGGCACACCCGATGCCAGCATGGGGTCCAGGGTTTCAGGCTCTGCACCATTGTTGCGCACTAGCTGTTGCTTGCTGTGCAACTGAACACCCGCTGGAATAATAGCGGCTAAGCTGACCGTAGCTGCGCTCAAAACTGTCGCAGTACATAAGATTTTAAAGCGGTGCAATGTATAAATCATGAGGGTCCCTGTTAAGTACGGCCAGAGACCTTATAGATGTCCTTTGGCACTGGCAAAAGCGCAGTTTAAGACCTCATGCAATATTTATACCGAGTAAAAGCCCTAAGTCTTAGTGAACGACTTCCTTTTCAGTGCTGCAATATTTAAACGATTGTTTCAAGACGTAGACCCGTTTTAAAAATCAGCCCTTCCAAGTAAACGGAAATTTAAATTGCTTTAAGAAACCATTAGGCACATAGTCGCCCATCACGCCGTATTGCGCAGGCCAAATTTTGTCGCTCTTGGCTGCAGTACCAAACAAGTAATCCAAAAAGGCGAAGTGCGCTGCGTAGTTAGTGTCTAGCGCTTCTTTGTCTTGGCTGTGGTGCCAATGGTGAAAATTAGGTGTGACGATGATGTAGCGCAGTGGCCCCAAGCGCACGTTCACATTGCAGTGGTTAAACACCGCTTGAAAACCCACCACCACGATGTAAGCGTCAATCACTTCTTTGCTAAAGCCCAAAACAAAGATAATGCCCAGCACCAAGGTGCGCGTCATCAACAGCTCAAGGATGTGCTGGCGTGAGCCTGCTAACCAGTCCATAAACTTGCTGCTGTGGTGCACAGCATGCAAGCGCCACAACCAGGTCTCGTGATAGGCGCGGTGTGTCCAGTATTGGACTAAGTCGGCAGCCAAAATAATCAGCAGCAGCTCGAACACGAAAGGCAGGTTTTGAATCCATGCTTGGAGCTCGTTTTTAACAGCCCAACCAAAGGCGCGGTGCACCATCAGGTTAGTGGCCAGTAGTACAAATCCCACCACCATATGGTTGACAATAAAGTGGTGAAAATCAGTTTGCCATTCAGGGCGAAACACCGGCTGGTTTTTACGGTGCGGAAATAGTTTTTCGATGAAGATAAAAATCAACGACGAGCCCAACAAATCTAGAATGAACCAATCTAGGCCAATGTAAGGTGTATTGTCAGCAAAGTCATTAACAGGTACTTTATGGCCACCTAAAAAGGCCGTCAATACAACCAACAAAAACGCCGCAGCGCTGAGCCAGCGGGCACGGCCAAAGATGATGTTGACCAGGCTCATACCGCCAGCAATGGCCAAGCCGCCCAGCATGACTTTGCGGATAATGTCGACGTTGTAGCTTTGGCGCAGCTGAGGGGTGGTGAGGTATTCAGGAAAGTGGAAAGCCAGCACCCCTAAAAAGCACAAAATTCCCAGGCTGAGCGCAATAATGCCGCTGATCAACCCATGTCCGGGCTTAAGTTCGCCGTGGCCTTCGGTGAGTTGGTTGAGTTTGTCTAACATGACGAATGATTCCTTAGCGCTTTTATCTGTTGTGTGGGGAATGCCACTTTTAGTAAGTGTAGCGGCAGTTTTGGCCAGTTTTAGCCCTCATTAGGCTGATAAATACTGCTACATTCCCAAATATGCACGCTAATAGTAATCTTCATGGCAAACACTTCGTATTGGGCTTAACCGGCGGTATTGCTGCGTACAAGGCTGCTGAGCTGTGCCGGGCGCTGGTCAAAGAGGGCGCTACCGTGCAGGTGGTGATGACCGAGGCGGCGGAGCAGTTTATTACCCCTGTCACCATGCAGGCGCTGAGCGGGCGCAGCGTGTACACCAGCCAGTGGGACGCGCGTGAGCCTAACAACATGCCGCACATTAACCTCAGCCGTGAGGCCGACGCCATTGTGATTGCACCTGCTTCGGCAGACTTTATGGCCAAGTTGTTGCATGGTCGGGCGGATGATTTGCTCAGCCTGATGTGTCTGGCTCGTCCACGCGGTGACGAAGCACGCGAGCATGCAGACTCGGTGCAAGGCAGCGCTAAACCCGTACCCTTGCTAATAGCCCCCGCCATGAACCGCGAGATGTGGTCGCACCCGGCCACGCAGCGCAACATGGCGCAGCTGGCCGCTGACGGCGCGCACATGTTGGGCGTAGGCAGTGGCGACCAAGCCTGCGGCGAGACGGGCGACGGTCGCATGCTCGAATCTGCAGAACTACTGGACGACATCATTGCGTTTTTTCAGCCCAAAGTGCTCTCTGGCCAGCATGTGCTGATCACTGCCGGGCCCACGTTTGAGGCGATTGACCCGGTGCGTGGCATTACCAATTTGTCCAGCGGCAAGATGGGTTTTGCCATCGCTCGTGCAGCGCGCGAAGCGGGCGCAAAGGTGACGCTGGTAGCGGGGCCGGTAGGCTTGGCTACACCGCGTGGCGTGACACGGCTAGATGTGAAATCTGCATTAAATATGCTGGATGCCTGTGTAAATACTGCTCAGGCAGCTAGCGTATTTATAGCGTGTGCCGCTGTGGCTGACTGGCGACCTGCCACAGCGGCAGACCAGAAGATTAAAAAAGACGGCTCGGGTAAAACTCCGGTAATGGAGTTTATTGAAAACCCCGACATATTGGCCACGCTAGCTAAAAGCGAGCGCGCCAAAACCGGTGCCTTGTACTGCGTGGGCTTTGCTGCTGAGAGCGAAAACCTAGAGGCCCATGCCATCGCCAAGCGCGTGCGCAAAGGCGTGCCGCTGCTGGTGGGCAATCTAGGACCTGCTACCTTTGGGCAAGACGACAACGCGCTGCTGCTGGTGGATGCACAGGGTGTACAGCCTATGGAGCGTGCGCCCAAGCTGCAACTGGCACGGCAATTGGTGCAAGAGATAGCACGCAGGCTTCAAGCTACCTAGGCTAGCCAAGCCTGCGGATCTGCTCAAGGCCCACTGCTGCCACTGTAGCTGCTTGCATGGCCTGTGTATGCCTATATGGCCTAAAATACCTATTAAATCTGCTTGTAGTCCAAGTATTTACTGCTCAAGCAGCTTTCAAATTTATAGTAATACAGCCTGCACTGGCGGTACCGCAACAGCGTCTGCACGCCACAACACACTATTTTTATGAAAATCGACGTTAAAGTTCTTGACCCTCGCCTGACTGACAACCTGCCCGCCTACGCCACGCCCGGCAGCGCAGGGCTAGACCTGCGTGCATGTTTGACCGAGCCACTCACCTTGCAGCCCAACGCATGGCAACTGGTGCCCACGGGCATGGCCATATTTTTAAACGACCCGAATTTTGCTGCGCTCATCTTGCCGCGCTCGGGCATGGGGCACAAGCATGGCATCGTCCTGGGTAACCTGGTGGGCTTGATTGACAGCGACTACCAAGGCCAGCTGATGGTGAGCGCGTGGAACCGATCTTCAGTAGCTTTTACCATCGAGCCGATGGAGCGCATTGCGCAGCTGGTGATCGTGCCTGTGGTGCAGGCGCAGTTCAACATCGTGAATGATTTTGTCGCCACGCAGCGCGGCGAAGGCGGTTACGGCTCTACGGGCAAGGCCTAAAACTCAAGGAACAAGATGGGCCGATCACGCAAGAAAAACTTAGGCTTACCCAAGCCACCCGTACTTAACGAGGATGGCACCATCAAGGTGTACCCACCGCCGCCTCGGCTGTATGTCGAATCGCTAGACTTAGAGGCGCAGGGCATCGCACGCATCAGCAGTGATGATGGCAGCGATGCCGACAACGGCAAGGTGGTGTTTATCGAAGGCGCGCTGCCCTACGAGATAGTTAGCGCGCAAATTCACCGCAAAAAGAACAACTGGGAAATGGGCACGCTAACGCAGATTCATAAAGAGTCTTCCCAGCGCGTGACACCCGGTTGCCCACACTTTGGCCTGCACCAAGGTGCCTGTGGTGGCTGCAAAATGCAGCACTTAGAGGCCAGCGCGCAAGTGGCAGTCAAGGCCCGCGCGCTAGAAGACCAGCTGTGGCACTTGGCGAAGGTCAAGCCCGAGGTGGTGATGAGCCCCATCAGCGGCCCCACTTGGGGCTACCGCTACCGCGCCCGCCTGTCGGTGCGCTATGTGATCAAAAAAGGCGAAGTGCTGATTGGTTTTCATGAGCGCAAAAGCCGCTACGTGGCCGACATTAAAAGCTGCGCCATCTTGGTGCCACACGTTAGCGCCATGCTGATGCCGCTGCGCGCGTTGATAGCGTCAATGCAAGCGCGTGAGACCACGCCACAAATCGAGCTGGCCTGCGGCGACACCGTCACCGCCATGGTGCTGCGCCACCTGGAGCCGCTGAGCGATGGTGACATTGCCAAGCTGCGCGGTTTTGCTGCGCAGCACAACGTGCAATGGTGGTTGCAGTCCAAAGGGCCAGAGACAGTCAAACTGCTAGACGAGCCTGCAACCGTTCACCCAAGCTCCGCCCCCGTTCACCCAAGCTCCGCCCCCGATGACCCAGGCACTGAGCCCGTTCGCCCTGAGCTTGTCGAAGGGCTCACACCACCTTCGCATCAGCAGGTCTTGTCTTACGCGCTGCCCGATTTTGGCATCACCATGCCTTTCAAGCCCACCGACTTCACCCAGGTCAACCCGCAAATCAACCGCGTGCTGGTGAGCCGCGCACTGCGCCTGCTGGATGTGCAAAAGCACGAACGTGTGATCGACTGGTTTTGCGGCCTAGGCAACTTTACGCTGCCACTGGCCACGCAGGCACGCGAGGTTTTAGGCATTGAAGGCAGCGATGCACTGGTGCAGCGCGCAAATGACAATTTAAAGCAAAATTTCCAACAAAATAGTGCTGTAGTCCAAGTATTTACTGCTCAAGCAGCTACAAGTTTTGTAGCACGTAACCTGTTCGACATGACTGGCCCCATGCTCATTGCTGACGGCGCGGCCGACAAATGGCTGGTAGACCCACCACGTGAAGGTGCGTTTGCACTGGTTAAAGCCTTGGCTGATTTGCACCAACAGCGCTTGGGCCAAGAGGTCGATGTAGAAGAAGGCAAAACAGCGCCCATCCCCGGCGACCTGAGCAGCTGGACACCGCCCCAGCGCATCGTCTACGTCAGCTGCAACCCTGCCACGCTAGCACGCGACGCAGGCATATTGGTGCATAAGGCAGGCTACCGCTGCACGGCGGCAGGCATGATCAATATGTTTCCGCACACCGCGCACGTGGAGAGCATGGCGGTGTTTGAGCTGGCAGATAGTTAAGTAATCTCGCTGGGCTCTATAAAACTCTACTTTTATAGAGTACTTGTTTTGTTTGGTACAAAACTGATTTAGACTCTTACCAAATAAGAGGCAAAAAATCAGTAATGACTCAGACCGAGCGCATTTACAAAATTAAAAATATGCTGCGCCAAGGCCGGGTGGCCAGCTTTGAGACACTGCTAAGCACGCTCAACGTCTCCCGCTCCACTCTCAAGCGCGACCTCGATGCCCTGCGCAAGGGCATGCATGCACCCATTAAATATGACCGCGAAGCAGGCGGATATTGCCTTAACGTATCCAGCACCCAGCCGGGCCTGACGCACGAACTGCCTGGCCTTTGGTTCTCACCCAGCGAAATCCACGCCCTGCTGACAATGCAGCACCTGCTAACTAGCTTAGACGCAGGCGGCGTGCTGGCCCCGCATATCGAGCCGCTGATGCAGCGCCTGAATGCTTTGCTAGGCAGCGCCCACAACGACGCAGAGGAGCTGCGCCGCCGCGTACACATCATCACCCTGGCCCGCAGGCAAGTAAAGCCCGACCATTTTCAAACCGTGGGCAACGCCCTGCTGCAACGCAAGCGCCTAGCTATCACCTACACCGCCCGCCACAATGGCCAAAGCATCCAGCGCGAAGTGTCGCCACAGCGCCTAGTGCACTACCGCGAAAACTGGTACCTAGACGCCTGGTGTCACCTGCGCGGCGGCCTGCGCAACTTTGCGCTAGACGCCGTTAGCCACGCCCAAGTGCTACCCACCGTCGCCCAAGAGCAAGACCCCACCGCCCTGCAAGCCGCCTTCGACAGCAGCTACGGCATATTCTCCGGCGGCCCCGTCACCTGGGCCACCCTGCGCTTTAGCCCAGAGCGCGCCCGCTGGGTAGCCCAAGAACAATGGCACGAAGACCAACACGCCAGCACCCAGCCAGACGGCAGCTACCACCTGCAAATCCCCTACACCGACCACCGCGAACTGATCATGGACATCCTGAAACACGGTGCGCACTGCGAAGTGCTGGAGCCGCAGAAACTGCGAACTGCGGTGGTGGAGGAAGTGAAGAGGATGAGGGAAAAATATTTTTGAAAATATTTTTGTTGGATGGATGGCTGGTTCATCCTGTGAGCCTTTGGGCGGTTAGGCTACATATCTCCCAATAGAAAAATTAGACCAAGAAAGACAGCAACGTGCCAGAACCATTAGCCCACTCAGGCGGACATTTACTCGCAGACCACTTGCAGGCGGTCGCCAATATGGCGGCCGATTTTTCGCAAGCCTTTGAGTTCGCTCCTGTGACGCAGCGATGGGCTTACATTGCTGGCTTGTGGCACGACTTGGGCAAGTACAGGCCTGGCTTTCAACGCTACCTCATGCAGTCAGACGACCCGGACAACGCCCATATTGAAGGCAAAGTCGGTGGCCGTGAGAAAACCCATTCTGCGGCGGGTGCGCTGTGGGCGATTCAAGTGCTGGAGGAAAAACATGGCGCTAGTGGCAAGTTGGCTGCCCGTGTCCTGGCCTACCTCATCGCGGGGCATCATGCAGGTTTGGACGACTGGGAGGCTGGTCTTGCCGAGCGTTTGGACTGGGCGGATAGTAAAACGGAGTTTGCAGAAACTTGCAATGCCATGCCACCAGGCAACATTCTCAGTTCTGGCGACTTTGTCCCCCATCTTAAGCACATCCCGGGTGGACAAGATGGCTTTGCCATATGGCTTCGCATGCTATTTTCGTGTCTGATAGATGCTGACTTTCTGGACACCGAGGCGCATTTTGATGCAGGCAAGCCCGCCAAGCGCGAAGGCTTTCCCACATTGCCCGCAATGCAGCATGCATTTGATGCGCACATGGCCGCTTTGCCAGTGGCAGACACCCCGGTCAACACGCTACGCGCAGACATCCTGCACCAATGCCGGGGCAAAGCGGCCTTACCTGCCGGTTTCTTTTCGCTCACCGTGCCCACGGGCGGCGGCAAAACCCTCTCCAGTCTTGCCTTTGCGCTAAACCATGCCTTGACGCACGGAAAGCGCCGCATTATCTACGCCATCCCCTACACCAGCATCATCGAGCAAACCGCAGACGTGTTTCGTGGCGTATTTAAGACGCTGGGTGAAGAAGTATTGATCGAGCACCACAGCCAGGCCGACGCTGCCGATAAAGACGAAACCGCCCGCAGCCGTTTGGCTTGCGAGAACTGGGACGCACCGCTGGTCGTCACCACCAACGTACAGTTATTTGAGTCCTTGTTCGCATCTAAAACCTCGCGCTGCCGCAAACTGCACAACCTGATCGGCAGCGTCATCGTGCTCGACGAAGCCCAACAACTTCCCCCCGAATTTTTGCAACCGATTCTGGATGTACTCAACCTGCTGGTAATGCACTATGGCGTAACCGTCGTGCTGTGTACAGCAACGCAACCCGCATTGAACAGCACCACCTATTTCGACCCAGGCAAAGGTTTGCGTGGCTTAGAAAACGTGCGGGAGATCATCGACGAACCAGACAAACTGTTTGATGCCCTAAAGCGTGTCAAGGTTGAGTTACCCCCTGACTGGACCATACCCACCCCGTGGGCTACTAGCGCTGAGTATCTCACTCAAGAAGACTGCGTATTAGCCATCGTCAACACCCGCAAAGCCGCACGCGAGCTACAGCGCCTGATGCCGCCCGATACGGTACACCTGTCGGCGCTTATGTGTGGCGCACACCGCAAAGACGTGATTGCGCAGATCAAAGACCGTTTGAAAGCCAAACGCGAAGGGCACGACGCACAACCGCTGCGGGTGG
>JAYTPK010000127.1:0-18528 GCA_043747295.1 Polaromonas sp.
GCAAAAAATCTAACTCTCCATGCGTCACCATCAATCCATTGACCGCGCTGCGCAGCGGCACATGCGCGGCTTGCAAGCGGTGCGTGGGACCATGGATTAAATAAAACTCCAGTAATCGTTCGGCATAGCGGCCAATGCGCGCCTCGGGGCGCGATTGCATCCACTGGGTAAGTAGGCTGCTGTCAGCCTGCAATACCTCTAGCCACTGCCCTATGCTACGCTGCTCGGTTTCATTAAACACGGCCAGTTGCCCGCCCGCCCGGCGTGCCACTATACTCGCCTGGGGTGCCACCACACTGGCCTGCGGCGCAACCACCAGAGCGGGCGACAGCAGCAGCCAACGCAGTGCCGCCAGATGCTGCGCTGCGCTGGCTGTGGGCGCGGGGCCGTGTGCTGCCACAGTAGCCTATCGCTGCCCGCGCCTAGGCATCAAGGCAGGAGTACACAAGCGCCCGTGGTCTTGCGTGCTTCTAAATCGCGGTGGGCTTGCTGCACATCGGCCAATGCGTAGCGGTGATTGACTGGAATGGTCACCTTGCCACTGGCCACCATGGCAAACAAGTCATCCGCCATCGCCTGCGTGCTCTCGCGCGTGGCAATGTGGGTGAACAGCGTGGGGCGCGTTACATACAGCGAGCCTTTGGCACCCAACACGCCAATGTCCAGCGGTGGCACTTTGCCTGATGCGTTGCCAAAGCTGGCCAGCAGGCCAAACGGCGCGATGCAGTCTAAGGATTTTTCTAATGTGTCTTTACCTACTGAGTCGTAGACCACTTTAACGCCACATCCACCGGTGATGTCTTTCACCTTAGCTACAAAATCTTCAGTGGAATAGTTGATGGCATGTGATGCGCCGTGTTCTAGCGCCAGTTTGCATTTAGCGTCAGACCCTGCGGTGCCAATTAACTGCAAGCCCATAGCGCGTGCCCACTGGCAAGCGATTAAGCCTACGCCACCTGCTGCTGCATGGAACAGCACAAAATCGCCTTCTTTCAGGCCGCCTGCAGGCTGTGTTTTGCGCAGCAGATATTGCGCGGTCAGGCCCTTGAGCATCATGGCTGCACCGGTTTCAAAGCTGATGGCATCTGGCAGTTTGCACACACACTTAGCCGGCATCACGCGCACTTCGCAGTAGCTGCCCGGTGGTTGGCTGGCGTACGCTGCGCGGTCGCCCACTTTAAGGTGCGTTACGCCCTCGCCCACGGCTTCAATCACGCCTGCGCCTTCCATGCCCAGGCGCAGTGGCAAAGGCAGGTTGTACACGCCGCTGCGCTGGTACACGTCAATATAGTTCAGGCCAATAGCGTGGTGGCGAATGCGCACCTCACCCGCAGCAGGCTCGCCCACCTGCACGTCAATCAGTTTCATGTTCTCGGGGCCGCCGGCCTGGTCGATAACCACTGCTTTGCTGGTCACTGTACTTGTTGCTGCGCTCATGATGTTTCCAATCGTTTTAAAAATGAATATAAAGCAGCTGTGCTTTTTAACTAGCCTTTTTGCTGCTGACCAAATACACGCCGCCCAATACCAGTACTGTACCCCCGATGATCCACAGATTCATCGGCTCGTTCAATACCAACACACCTAAAAATATCGTTGCCATCGGGCCTACCATGCCAATTTGGGCCGTGCGTGCTGAGCCCAGACGCTCAATGGCCATCATCACCATCAGCACCGGGGCCACAGTGCAGGCTGTAGCGTTGAGCAGCGACAGCCACAGCACAGGCGCTGGCACATTAGCCAACAGGTGCGACACACTCAGTGGCCGCAGCAGGGCAAACTGCGCTATACAAAAAAAGCAGGCTACGCTGGTAGCCAAGCCCGCCAAGCGCAGGCTGCCCAGTTGCTGCACCAGCTGACCGCTGTAGCTTAAATACACAGCATAGGCCACCGCACTGCCAAACACCAGTGCGGTGCCCAAGCCTACGTTCAGCCCTTCTAGCTTCACCTCATGCCCAAACACCAGCAGCACGCCAGCGTAGCTCAGCGCAAAAGCCCCCATCTGGCGGCGCGTAATTTTTTTGCCCCACACCAATCTGCCCAGCAGCAGCACGATGGTGGGGTTCAAATACAAAATCAGCCGCTCTAGGCTGGCGGTGATGTATTGCAAACCTGCAAAGTCTAAAAAACTGGCTAGGTAATAGCCCGTAAAGCCCAAGAAAACCACCTGCAGCCACTGCTTGCGTGTCAACGGTGCTTTGCCGCGACTGGCCCACCAGGATAGTATTAAAAAGAACGGCAGCGCCAGCAACATGCGCAGCATCAGCAGCGTGACAGCGTCTACACCATAGCGGTAACCCAGCTTCACAATGATGGCCTTGCCGCTGAATGCGATGGATCCCGTTAGCGCCAACGCCACACCAACTGCTATGCTTTTAGTAGCTTCTTGAGCAGTAGAGACTTGGACTACCAAGGTATTTTCTTCATAAATTGCCGATTTTCAATCAACTTAGCAGCTAGTTTAAAACCCTGCAGCTAAACCATCGCGCCGCGCATCGCTGGCAGCAATGTAGCCTAAGTCAGCTGCATTGCCAGCACCTTCGTCAGCGCGCCAAATAAACTGGCCTGCGCCAAAGTCTTGGTACGAGTCGTTGATTACCTCGGTGTGGTGGCCACGGTCTTTCAGGGCTTGCACAGTGCTGGCATCCATCGCGGCTTCTACGTTGATCTCTAGCCCCGCGTTGTAGCGCCAGCGCGGCGCGTCACACGCGGCTTGCGGGTTTTGCTTGTAATCGAGCATGCGCACCAGCGTTTGCATGTGGCCCTGCGGCTGCATATTGGCCCCCATCACGCCGTAGCTCATCACTGGCTTGCCATTTTTTGACACGAAAGCTGGAATGATGGTGTGAAACGGCCGCTTGCCTGAAGCCACCACGTTCGGGTTGGCAGCGTCCAGGCTAAAGGCGTGGCCACGGTTTTGCAGGCTGATGCCAAAGGTGGGCTCTACACAGCCCGAACCAAAGCCCATGTAGTTGCTTTGGATAAAGCTCACCATCATGCCGCTTTCGTCGGCAGCACTCAGATAAATGGTGCCGCCTTTCACAGGGTTACCTGCTCCAAAATCTTGCGCTTTTTTCATGTTGATCAGTTTCGCACGCTCGGCAAGATATGCGTCATCTAGCATTTGCGCGGCGGTCACCGCCATTGACGATGGCTCGGCGACAAACTTGTACACGTCAGCAAACGCCAGCTTCATCGCCTCGATTTGCAGGTGCTGCGAATCTACACCGTCTACCGGCAGTGACGCGATGTCAAACTTGTCCAAAATACCTAGGGCTATCAGCGCAGCAATGCCCTGCCCGTTGGGCGGGATCTCATGCAGTGTGTAGCCACGGTAGTTTTTTGCAATAGGCGTGACCCACTCGGCTTGGTAGGCTGCAAAATCTGCCGCAGTCAGGCTGCCGCCATGTGCAGCGCTAAATTTTTCAATGGCATGCGCTATCTCGCCACCATACAACGCTGCACCTTTGGTAGCGCCAATCGCCCGCAGCGCCTTGGCTGCAGCTGCAAACTTAAACAGTTCACCCACTTGCGGTGCACGGCCCCACGGTAAAAAGCTTTGCGCAAAGCCAGGCATGCCTTTAAGCTCATTTGTGGCTGCCGCCCACTTTTGCTGAACCACAGGAGGCAGCAAATAACCGCGCTCGGCTATTTGCGCAGCAGGCTCCATCAGGTCGGCAAAGGGCAGCTTGCCAAAGCGCTCGCTCATCATCGCCCAGCTGCTGACTGCGCCGGGCACGGTAATGCTATCCATCCCGCGTTTAGGTGGCGTTTTAGCATCGTGGCCATATTTTTTACGAAAATAATCAGGGCTCCAGCTGTGCGGTGCACGGCCTGATGCGTTGATACCGTGTAGCTGCTGGCCGTCCCAGATGAGGCCAAACGAGTCGCTGCCCAGGCCGTTGCTCACAGGCTCGCACACCGTCATGGCGGCGGCGGCGGCAATAGCGGCATCTACCGCGTTGCCCCCTGCGTACAGCATGCGCAGGCCCGCTTGCGCGGCCAGCGGGTGCGATGTGCTGACGACATTGCGTGCAAACACAGGGATGCGGGTGGTGGTGTAGGGGTTAGAAAAATTGAAGTCCATGGCTGATTATCGGCCTTATGATGCAAGCCAATGTAACTCTGGAGTCAAAAGTGTCCGACACCGCCCTGCTAATTGACGTGATGAAGCAAGAGCTGAAAGCGCAAGATATGACTTACGCCGATGTGGCCCAGGCGCTAGACATGAGCGAGTCCAGCGTGAAACGCATGTTCAGCAAAAAAGAAATGCCGCTCACCCGCGTAGACGATATTTGCCGCCTGCTGAACACCGACTTTGCCGAAATATCACGCCGTGTCAGCCAAGCCGTACCCCTGACCAGCGAACTGACCTACGAGCAAGAGATAGCGGTCAGCAAGGACCCCAAGCTGCTGCTGTGCGCCATTTGCGTGCTGAGCTACTGGGCTTTTGAGCAAATTGTGCAAACCTACCAAATCACCGAGGCCGAGACCACACGCTGCCTAACCACCCTGGACAAACTGGGTGTGATCGAGCTAAAACCACTGAACCGCTACCGCCTGAAGGTGGCTAAAACCTTTAAATGGCGCAGCGACGGCCCGATCAGGCAGTTCTTTTTGCAGCACGTGGTGGGCGAATATTTTGGTGGCCGGTTTGACCGCGAAGGCGAAACCCTGATGATGGTGCACGGCAACATCAACCGGTCGATTGCCCCCGCCTTTGTAGAGCGCCTGCAGCGCATAGGCGAAGACTTTTCTAAACAACACCTGGCCGACCAAAAGATGGATGTAAAACACCGCGACGGTTTTACGATGATCGTAGGCCTGCGGCGCTGGGAGTTTTCGGCGTTTACAGGCTTGCGCAGAAAAGAATAAAAAAGACTGCCGCAGCAGTCTTTTTTATTGGCAGCGCCATCGCGCATTACCCCATGTGCAAACCACCGTTGAGCGAGAAGTCTGCGCCTGTGGCGTAGCCGCCTTCGGCTGACGATATCCACGAGATGATGGAGGCGATTTCTTCGGGGGTGCCCAGACGCTTGGCGGGCACGCCAGAGACGATTTTCTCCAGCACGTCGGGGCGGATGGCTTTGACCATGTCGGTGCCGATGTAGCCTGGGCTTACGGTGTTGACCGTCACGCCTTTGCTTGCCACCTCTTGCGCCAGAGCCATGGTAAAGCCGTGCAAACCGGCTTTGGCGGTGGAATAGTTCACCTGGCCAAACTGGCCTTTTTGGCCGTTGACCGATGAAATATTGATGATGCGACCATAGCCTGCTTCGATCATGCCTTCAATGACTTGTTTGGTCACGTTGAACATGCTGTCCAAGTTGGTGGAGATCACGGCGTCCCAGTCGGCTTTGCTCATTTTGCGGAACTGACCGTCGCGGGTAATGCCTGCGTTGTTGACCAGCACGGCTACAGGGCCGTGTTCTGTACGCACTTTTTCAAATGCGGCTACCGTGCTGTCCCACTCGCCTACGTTGCCCACGCTGGCATAGAAGGTGTAGCCCAAGGCTTTTTGTTCGTCGATCCACTTGGTGAAGTCGCGCGTGGGGCCGCAGCCCGCGATAACTTTAAAACCGTCTTTGTGCAAGCGCTGGCAAATAGCGGTACCAATGCCGCCCATGCCACCGGTAACGTATGCGATTTTTTGACTCATGATGTTCCTCGTCTCTTTCTTTAAATTAAACCAATTACTATCAAAAAAATAGCTGCTTGAGCAGTAAATACTTGGACTACCAAGCTATTTAACTACTAAAACAGCATTTACAGCAGAGGGAAAGCACCTAAAGCGATGTCAAAAGGTACTCTGCGCACTGCCCGCATTTTTAAGCGCGCTCAATACACATCGACACGCCCATGCCGCCGCCAATGCACAGGGCAGCGACGCCTTTTTTGGCATCAGTGCGCTGCATTTCGTGCAGCAGCGTCACCAAGATGCGGCAACCTGACGCACCAATAGGGTGGCCAATAGCGATGGCGCCGCCGTTGACGTTAACCTTGGCCGCGTCGATGCCCAGCTCTTTATTGACAGCGCAGGCCTGTGCAGCAAAGGCTTCGTTCAGCTCAAACAAATCAACGTCTGCGGCCTTCCAGCCAGCGCGTTCCAGCGCCTTGCGGGTAGCAGGCACGGGGCCCATGCCCATGGTGGCGGGGTCTAGCCCGCTGGTGCCGAAGGACACAATACGTGCCAGCGGTGTGAGGCCCAGCGCCTTGGCTTTAGCAGCCGACATGACGACTACGGCGGCAGCGCCGTCGTTGAGGCCTGAAGCATTGCCAGCAGTCACGCCACCGGCTTTGTCAAACGCTGGGCGCAGGCCAGCCAGCACTTCAGCGCTGGTTTTTTTGTTGATGAATTCATCGCTGTTAAAAACAATCGCGTCGCCTTTTTTTTGTGGAATGACCACGTCTACGATTTCAGCAGCAAACTTACCAGCTGCTTGCGCAGCTGCAGCCTTGGTTTGCGAGCCCAGCGCCAGCGCGTCTTGCGCCTCGCGGGTGATGCTGTGCGCCTTGGCCACGTTCTCGGCGGTGATGCCCATGTGGTATTGGTTGTACACGTCCCACAGGCCGTCCACAATCATGGTGTCTTGCATCTTCCAGTCGCCCATGCGCTGGCCGTCGCGGCTGCCCATCACCACGTGGGGTGATGCGCTCATGTTCTCTTGACCACCGGCGACCACAATGTCGCTGTCACCCCAAGCCACGGCTTGCGCGGCCAGCATGACGGCTTTGAGGCCTGAGCCGCATACGGCGTTGATGGTGAGCGCCGGGGTTTCTTTGGCTACGCCTGCCTTCATCATCGCTTGGCGCGCGGGGTTTTGGCCACTGCCCGCAGTGAGCACTTGGCCCATGATGACTTCGCCAATCTGGCTTGCGTCTAGCTTGGCTCTGGCAATAGCTTCTTTGATAACAATAGCACCCAGATCGGGGGCAGATACCTTGGCGAGCGAGCCGCCAAACTTGCCTACGGCGGTACGGACGGCGGATACGATAACGATGTCTTGCATAGGATTTCCTTTGGATTTACTTTAGTGGGTTGGTTTATCTTAGGTTTAAGTTAGAGATTTTTTGAACGCAGAGGGCGCGAAGGTTACGCAGAGGACGCAAAAAGAAATACAAAAATTAATACCAAAATGCAGTTTTTAATCTTGCCTTTTACTAATTAGAGTAATGAATTTTAATTTTGTATTTTTTATCTTCTTTTGGTTTTCTTTTTTGGTTTTCTTCTGCGCTCTCTGCGTAACCTTCGCGTCCTCTGCGTTCAAAAAATCCCCGCATTACGTATTAGTCTTTCAAGCCTTAGCCTTCACATATCG
This sequence comes from Polaromonas sp., assembly GCA_043747295.1. Lineage (GTDB taxonomy): Bacteria > Pseudomonadota > Gammaproteobacteria > Burkholderiales > Burkholderiaceae_C > JAAFIP01. The sequence continues at coordinate 7,320 of JAYTPK010000127.1, forward strand.
CCCAGGTGCAGGCTCGATGACTTTGTATTTGGCGTTGCCGTAGGTTTTAGGTGCAGCAATCAGTTTGCCAGCGTGGGGCTTAACCCAAGCGCACCAGTCGTCCCACCAGCTGCCGGGCACTTCTTGGGCGGTTTTTAGCCAGTCGGACTGGGCTTTAGGAAACGCGCCTTCTTTGCCTACCCAGTGGCTGCGCTTTTTGGCAGCGGGCGGGTTGATGACGCCAGCAATGTGGCCGCTAGCACCCATCACAAAACGTTTTTTGCCGGGCAGCACTTGGGTGGACGCATATGCACCGCCAACGGGCACGATATGGTCTTCGCGGCTGCCGTAGATGTAGACTGGCAGGTCGACTTTGCGCAGGTCTAGCTTGGTGCCGCACACCAGTGCTTTGCCGGGCTTGATCAGGTTGTTCTCGTGATAGGTGTTGCGCAAATACCAGGTGTACATGGGGCCTGGCAGGTTGGTGCTGTCGCTGTTCCAGTACAGCAAGTCAAACGGTGGCGGGGTTTCGCCTTTTAAATAGTTGCCCACCACGTAGTTCCACACCAGCTCGTTGGGGCGCAAAAAGCTGAAGGTACTGGCCAGTTCTTGGCCTTTGAGCAAGCCACCTTGACCCATTTGCTGTTCGCGGTATTGCACAAACTGCTCGTCGATAAAGATGTCCAAAATACCGGTGTCGGTAAAGTCCAGCAGCGTGGTGAGCAGCGTGGCGCAGGCGACAGGCGAGGCACTAGCAGGCCCTTTGGAAGCTGTTTTGTTACCAGCTGGCGCGCGCGCAGCCAGCACGGCCAACGCAGTCGTCAGTATTGTGCCGCCTACGCAAAAGCCCAGCGCGTTGATTTGTTTGGATTTGGCAATCTCACCACAGGCCTTGATAGCTTGGATAGCGCCTTGCTCAATGTAGTCGTCCCACGTAGCGTTTTGCACTGATTCATCGGCGTTGCGCCAGCTGACCACAAAGGTGCGGTGGCCTTGTGCCACCAAATGGCGCACCAGTGAGTTAGCAGGTTGCAAATCTAGGATGTAGTATTTGTTAATGCACGGCGGCACCACTAGGTAGGGTTTTTCAAACACTTTGGCCGTGAGCGGCTTGTATTCAATCAGCTGAAAAATAGAGTTTTCAAACACCACAGCGCCTTCAGTGGTGGCCACGTTACGGCCAATCTCAAACTTACTTTCGTCCGTCATCGACATGTGGCCCTGCTGCATATCGGCCAGCAGGTTTTGAATGCCTTTGCCAATGCTTTCGCCTTGGCTGTCGATGGCTTTTTTCATGGCATCGGGGTTGAGCGCTAAGTAGTTAGAGGGTGCTGTAGCGGCTAGCCATTGCTCTACGGCAAAGCGTATTTTGGCTTTGGCTTTAGCGTCGCCCTGCGCGGCATCGGCCATGCCTAGCAAGGTGCGGGCGTTGAGCAAATATTGTTGTGCTGCAAAACTGGCGCTGGGGTTTTGTGCCCAAGCCTCAGCGGCAAAGCGCCTGTCGGTAATGGGGGCAATGGCGGATGTGGCTGAAGTGTTGGCAGCTTGGGCCCACAGCTCTTGGGCTTGTTTGACGTAGGTTTGCTGTAGTTCCAGCAGAACTGCAGGGTCAAACTGAAACTGCTGGGACAAGTTGGCCCATGGTGATTCAAAATGCATGTTGTCTCCGGGTGGCGTGTCTGTGCACGCTGCTGGCATGTTTAGGGAATACCCTAAGTATCGATGATTTAATGCTGCATGGCAACAATTAATTCGGCATAAGCTTAAACATCTTTGTTCTAGCTGCTATTGGCAGTTGGCTTACCTACATTCTCACTTAAATATGTACCTTGTCGCAATAGCTTGGATTTATGTAGCCTTAATGATGGCCGTGGCAGAAGCTACCAATACCAACGGCACCGTGCTAGGGGCCATATTTACTTTTATCATTTATGGCCTCATCCCCGTCAGCATCGTCATTTACCTGATGCGCACGCCCGCGCGTAACCGAGAGCGCAAAGCGCGTGAACGCGCTGAGTGGGTAGAACAGCAAAACGCTATGGCCGCTGCAGACGCACCGCGTGAGGGTAATGCACCTAGCACTGCAGCAGCGCAAACTATCAGCAGCTCAGTCAACAACCCCGTCAGCCAGCCAGATGCAGGCAGCCATGCGCCCAGTGCTGCCCAGCCGGGCAGCGTCGCGCCGGTGCGAAAAGAACCGTGACGGGTTGCCAACGGTGCACCAAGCGGCGCTGCCATCGTTGCCATAAATCTGCGTAAGGCCTAAAGAGAGTAAGCGTGCGCGTGCTAAGGCTGGCATGTTGGCTAAAAACTTATCAGGCGCACCTGAGGGCATGGGGAGTTTTTCAAAATACTGGTGGCTACCCGCCTGCTGGGCCACAAACACATCCCTCACCTCAGCACCCACTTCAAACTGTGTAGGCCCAATGCACGGGCCCAGCCAAGCCATGATGTCATGTGGGCTAGACGCAGATGTTGATGTAGGGGCAGATGTTGATGTAGACACAGGCGCTACACTATTTATAGCTGTCTGAGCAGTAAATGCTTGGACTACAGGCATAAAAGACTGGTAAACAGACTCTAAGACACCCACCCCACCCTGCCCCAGCAGCCCACGCCAGCCCGCGTGTGCAGCAGCTACGAAGCTGCCTGCACGGTCAGTAAAAAACACTGGCAAACAATCTGCCACCATCACGGTGCAGGCCACGCCGCGCTGTTGCGTAGTGCACGCATCGGCTTGCAGCCCGTCGGGTGTACCCAAGTTAACGGCCGCCACATCTACGCCATGCACTTGCTTTAAAAACACCGCACGCGCGCCCAGTGCTTGTTGCAACTGATGACGATTTTTCGCTACATCGGCAGCGCGGTCGTTCACATGATCGCCCAAATTCAAACTATCAAATGGCGCAGTAGACACACCACCTGCCCGCGTAGTAAACGCAGCGCGCACATGGGCGGGCGCGGGCCAATCGGGTTGTATTAAAGGTACAGGCATTTTTAAATCTCTAGCGGCGGTGCAGCGTAGTGTCGCTGGCTCATTGGCTCATTGGCTCATTGGCTCATTGGCTCATTGGCTCATTGGCTCATTGGCTCATTGGCACTGTACCTTATAGTCTGCTACGATAATTTTTACCTTTTATCTTTCACGCACAGGCCACCCCATGAAAACCACTGAAACAGATTACCTTGTGATTGGCAGCGGCGCATCGGGCATGGCCTTTGTGGACACACTGGTGCAAGAGACCGATGCCCACATTACCATCGTAGACCGCCACGCCAAACCCGGCGGCCACTGGAACGATGCTTACCCCTTTGTTGCGCTACACCAGCCGTCGGCTTTTTACGGTGTCAACTCGATGGAGCTGGGCACCCGCAGCAAAGATACCTTTGGCGTGAACCAAGGCCTGTACGAGCTGGCCTCGGGCCCCGAGGTAAGCGGCTACTACGACAAAGTGATGCACCAAAAGCTGCTGCCCACAGGCCGCGTAAGCTACCACCCCATGTGCAATTACTTGGGCGACGGTAAATTTGTGTCGCTGCTTTCAGGCCAGCAAACCCAAGTGACCGTGCGCAAAAAAACTGGTCGACGCTAATTATTTTGGTCCCAGCGTGCCAGCCACCCACACGCCCCAATTTAAAGTAGCTGATGGCGTGCGCATGGTTACGCCCACAGGTTTAGCCCAGCTGTGGCAGCGCCCCGATCAATTGCAAAATCAACTGCAAAATCAGCCTGCCCACTACGCCATTTTGGGTGCTGGCAAAACAGCGATGGACGTAGGTATTTGGCTGCTGAACTGCGGCGCAGCGCCAGAATCTATCAGTTGGGTGATGCCGCGCGACTCGTGGCTAGTTAACCGCATCACCACGCAGCCAAGTGCAGAGTTTTTTAACCACTCCATTGGCGGGCAAGCCGCGCAAATGCAAGCCATGGCCGAGGCTACCAGCATTGAAGACATGTTTTTGCGTCTAGAGGCCTGCGGACAAATGCTGCGCATTGACCCGCAGCACACGCCCACCATGTTTCACTACGCCACCATCTCGGTAGGCGAGGTAGCGCAACTGCGCCGCATTACCCAAGTCATTCGCATGGGCCGCGTGCAAGCCATCGAGGCAGGCGCTTTGGTGATGGCACAAGGCCGCCAAACCATGCATGCCAACACGCTGTACATCGACTGCACCGCGTCGGCGGTAGAGCCCCGGCCCCTGCTGCCGATTTTTCAAGACAACAGCATTGTGCTGCAACTGGTGCGTGCGCCACTGCCCACTTTTAGCTCTGCCATGATTGCGTATGTGGAGGCGCACTACGACACCGATGCGCAAAAAAACCAACTGTGCGGCAACGTGCCCTTTCCCACCAGTATTGCTGGCTACGCACGCGCCAGCATGGCCAATATAGCCAACCAAATGCAGTGGGCGCAAGACAAAACCCTGCGCAACTGGATACGCGACAGTCGCCTAGACGGCTTTGGCAAACTACTGACCAGCGTAGACCCCAGCGATACCGAAAAAATGACCATCCTGGGCAAAATGCGCCATTACGCTATGGCTGCAGCGGGTAATGTACCCAAGCTGCTGGCGGCTGAAGCACAGCGCGCTGGTGCTTAGATCAAGCTTTGTCTGCGCAACGATGGAGCTTCGTGCTTCATATCAGCGTACTTTTAGGGTTTTGTACGCCGCCGGCCTGATCCCGCGAAGCCAAGCAACACCCGTCAACTGCACAAAAAACTGTCACTCAAAATCAGGGCAATTTTTAGGCTGCGCTTTGTCAAAAGCAGGCAGTTGCATACAGGCTTCAAACGCGGCCATGGTGCGTGGCAGGTTGCTAAAGTCGCAGTCAAAGCGTTGGCCGTTAAAAATTTGCGGGATGAGGCAGCAGTCTGCCAGCGTGGGCGTATCGCCGTAGCAATATTTGCCAGCAGGCGCTTGACTTGACAGCTGTGTTAGCTGCTTTTCAAAACTAACCAAGCCCTCGCGCACCCAGTGGCGGTACCAGGCGGTTTTGGTGTCTTCGTCAACTTTAAGCGGGCCGGTCAAATACTTCAATACACGCAGGTTGTTCAGCGGGTGGATCTCGCAGGCAATGCTTTGCGCCAGCGCACGCACGCGGTGGCGGCCCAGTGCGTCAGCGGGCAGCAGTGCGGGCGTGGGGTGGGTTTCGTCCAAATACTCGATGATGGCCATGGACTGGCTGAGCCTCTGCGTGCCAGTATCTAGCAGCGGCACCAAGCCGTCGGCGGCTAAGGCGGCGTATTGAGGCTTTTTATGTTCACCTTTGGCCAGGTGCACACTGATGTATTCAAAAGGAATGCCTTTAAGGTTGAGCGCGATACGCACGCGAAACGAGGCAGATGAGCGGCAAAAGTTATAGAGTTTCATGATCGTAAGGATAACCCGGTTGCTCTATGATGGGTACGCAAATATCATTCAAACAGTGAAAAAAGAACTTAACGACCTCCTAACCCAAGTAGGCCCCGGCACTGGCTGTGGCGCGCTGATGCGGCAATATTGGCAACCCGTGGCATTGGTAGATGAATTTAACCCTGCGCTAGACCCGCGCATGGCCACCCCGCAAGGGCCGCGGCCCATCAAAGCCATGCGGGCGCTGGGGCAAGATTTTGTGCTGTTTCAAAACGCACCTGCAGTCGATGGCAGCATTAGCTGGGGCCTGCTAGACCGCGACTGCCCACACCGTGGTGCAGACCTGAGTTTTGCGCGCTATGAAATTGCATTAGACAACGCAGGGCAGACATCCACCGGCATCCGCTGCCCGTTTCATGGCTGGAAGTTTGACTCCACAGGGCAATGCGTTGAAACCCCAGCAGAGCCCGAGGGCAGCACGCTGTGCACACGCATACAACAGCGCAGCTACCCGGTAGTAGAAAAATCAGGCGTGCTGTTTGCCTGGCTGGGCAACGAGGGCAGCACACCGCCACCGTTTCCTGCTTTTGATTGCTTTGCCGCGCCTGCCAGCCACACCTTTGCATTTAAAGGCTTGTGGCAAGCCAACTGGTTGCAAGCTTTTGAAGTAGGTATTGACCCCGCGCACCCCTCGTTTTTACACCGCTTTTTTAACGATGCAGCTTTGGATGAAGTGGGTGACAACGCAGGTGGCAAGCAGTTTCGCAGCGCCAGCGCGGGTGATGTGGATGGACAAAGTAACGGTGAGAAGTGGCCCATGACCCGCGTGATGCGCGAGCTGCACCGCCCCGATATTCGATGTGATGCCACACCATCTGGCATGCGGCTTACCGCATTGCGCGCCTTAAGCGACACCACTGTGCACGTGCGCGTGACGAATGCAATTTACCCGCACACCTTTGTCATTCCGCTGTCTGAGACGATGACGATTACGCAAATGCACCTGCCCGTGGACGACACCCACACTTACTGGTACAGCTTCTTTACCAGCTACGGCGGCCCGGTAGATAAAGAGGCCATGCGCGCACAGCGCCTGCAATACATCACCCTACCTGACTACGTGCCCATAGCAGGCCGCCACAACGCCTGGGGCTTTAACGCTGCCGAGCAGCAAACCAGCACCTACCTGGGCATGGGTGAGGACGACATCAATGTGCACGACCAATGGGCTGTTGAGAGCATGGGCGCAGTGCAAGACCGCACGCGTGAACACTTGGGCACGAGCGACAAAGTCATCATGGCTAACCGCCGCGTGCTGCAAAAAGCCATTGACACCGTGGCAGCAGGCGGCACCGCACCCTTTGCCGCCGACGCTGCGCAGGCTGCACACATGACAGGACCAGACACCATCGACGGCTTTGCGCCAGCAGCCAGTTGGCAAGACTGGTGGCAAGCGCAGGCTGATAAAAAACGCGCTGCAACGCCTTGGACTAAAAAATAAGCTCCCTAAAAACAGAAACATAAAAGCATGAACATTGAAGACACTTTAAAACGCATGGCCGCCAGCGACATCAAGCAAGTGCGCCTGGCCTGGTGCGACCTGCATGGCGAGCTGCGCACCAAAACCCTGATGCCGCTGGCCGTAGAAGACGCGCTGCGCAATGGTATTGGCATGGTGGGCACGCTGGCGCTAAAAGACACCTCCGACCGCACCGCGTTTAAAGTGTTTGAAAGCACTGGCACAGCCCAGCTGCCCGACTCAAACAACGCCTTTGCCAACGCCGCTAACCTAGTGCTGCGCCCTGTGCTGTCCAGCTACCAAGAGCTGCCTTGGGCACCGGGCACCGCGTGGCTGCAAGGCCAACTGCACTACGCCAATGGCCGCCCGGTTGAGATAGACACACGCCACGTGCTGCACACCGCGCTTGAAAAACTAGAAGGCCAAGGCCTGGGCCTGCGCTGCGGGCTGGAGGTGGAATTTCATATTTACAAAATTGAAAGCACCCGCCCGCAAACAGACCCTGACCTGGCAGATTGGCCCGGCCTGCCGCCTGCGGTGTCGATGCTGCACCCCGGCTACCATTTGTTGTCTGAACAGTACATGGACCGCTGCGACGAGCCACTGCGTATTGTGCAAAGCACAGCACTGGCACTGGGCTTGCCACTCACGTCGCTGGAGATTGAATTTGGCCCATCGCAGTTTGAAGCCGTGTTTGACGTGATGGACGCCATGGCTGCTGCTGACGCGATGGTGCTGTTTAAAAGCGCGGTGCGCCAAGCCCTGCGCCGCGCAGGCTACCACGCCACGTTTATGTGCAGGCCGCCGTTTGCACACATCATGAGCAGTGGCTGGCATTTGCACCAGTCGCTGGTGCGTTTGGACGATGAGAACAATGCATTGGCCCTACCCGCCCCTGCCGATGCACCCGAGGACTGGTACAAGCGCGCCATGTCGCCGCTGCAAGGCCTGCTACCCATCAGCAAACCACTTGAAGCGGCCAGCTACCTCAGCGCCACGGGCTGCCACTATTTAGCAGGCCTGCTGGCGCACGCTGCGGGCAGCTGCGCATTAAGCAACCCCAGCATCAACGCCTATGCCCGCTTTGCACCCAACGCGCTAGCGCCGCAGCGCATAGTGTGGGACCACGATAACCGAGGCGCCATGCTGCGCGTTATTGCCCCGCGCCAAGCGCCGCAGGCCACCCGCATAGAAAACCGCGTAGGCGAGCCCATGGCCAATCCCTATCTGTACATGGCATCGCAAATTTACGCAGGCCTGGACGGCATAGCCCGCACACTGCAGCCACCTACGGCCAGCACATCGCCGTATCAGGACGATGCAGCCAAGCTACCCAACACGCTAGCCGACGCACTGGCCGCGCTGCAAGCTGACAAAGTGCTGCAAGCCGGCTTGGGCCCAGGCTTTGTGGATTATTTATGCCAAGTTAAGCAGCAAGAGATTGCACGTTACAACGCTGCACCCGACGCGCTGGACTGGCAACGGCGCGAAATATTTGCGCGGTTCTAAACGGGCCAGCGGGTATGCCTAATTCAGTCACTAACAACTATGGCTAACACTGTCACTATACATTTCATAGCTGCACAAGCAGTAAATACTTGGGCTACAAGCCAATTTGATGCAAAAATTGGCCAATCCATCATGCAGGCGGCCACACGCGCAGGTGTAGATGGTATTGCCGCCGACTGCGGTGGCAGCCTCACCTGCGCCACCTGCCATGTGATAGTAGACCCAGCCTGGGCCAGCAAACTACCACCCCCCAGCGCCGATGAACAGTCCATGCTCCAGATGACCGCGTCACCACGAGAACAGCACAGCCGCTTGAGCTGCCAAATCGTAGCTAGCGCAGAGCTAGACGGCTTGCGCATCACACTGCCAGCAACGCAGTATTGATTAACTGACGCTATCACGCCCACTTATAGCCTGCCCAACGCTACGGCAAACACGCACACACGCAATCAGGCACACGCAATCAGGCAAACCATGCAGCACACCGTCACGCCTCCTTGCGAGCTGCTTCAAGTATTAGGCACCTCGCTAGAAGTGCAGCACATTGCAGGCAATGCAGCACTAGGCACGATTGTTTTTCTGCACGAAGGCTTGGGGTCAGTAGCTATGTGGCGCGACTTTCCATCGCAGGTGTGCGCCGCCACAGGCTGCGCAGGCGTGGTGTATTCGCGCCAAGGCTACGGCCAGTCAAGCCCAGCAGCCCGGCCACTGCCGCCCACCTACATGCACCACCAAGCGTGGGACGTGTTGCCCGCTTTGCTCTTGCAGTTAGGCATTGAACAACCCATTTTGCTGGGCCATTCGGATGGCGGCACCATCGCCCTGCTCTACGCCAGCCGCTTTGCCACCCGCAGCTGCATCGTCATGGCACCTCACTTATTTGTAGAAGACATCAGCCTGCGCAGCATTGCCGCAGCGCGTGCAGCTTTTGAAACGGGCGACCTGCGCAGCAAGCTGGCCAAATTTCACAACGATGTGGACGGCGCGTTTTGGCAGTGGAACGATGTGTGGCTCAGCGATACTTTTCGCAGCTTTAACATTCAGGCTGAATGCGCCTTAATTACCTGTCCACTGCTAGCCATTCAAGGGCTAGATGACCCGTATGGAACGATGGCGCAGATAGACTCATTGAAAAGCACTTTTAATGATGAAAATGGCCTGAAGTCCAAGTATTTATTGCTCAGGCAGCTATTAAAATTAGAGCATTGTGGTCATTCGCCGCATAAAGATCAAACGCTGGATGTGGTCGCTAATGTGAAAAAAAATTTGACGAAGTATTAAACCTGTTTGCTGATGGTAAAAATATAAAAAAATTTATTGGGTTCAGATATTTTCTACTTTTAAAGGAGTTAGTTATTAAGGGAAATTGCCCACAATAATTTTACGTTTTACGTACTCTGCCTTTAACACGGGGGAGATAAAAAGCTCATTAAGGTCTGGAAAATCTGAAATAGATAAGCGCTCCTCGTTAGCAATGATCCAATCGCGGATCAACTTCATCTCATCGGCACTTGGCTGAGAGCCATTGCATGAATTTTCCCATGCAATTTTTCCACAAATAACGTTTCCAAATATGCTTGCCGAGTCCGCTGGATTCCAAGTGTTTTCCATCTCTCCATAATAGTCATACGTATGCTTTGAGTGAAACTCAAGATCCCATTTGCTTTCAAACCAACTAGTATCAAGCTCTCTAGACCCCATGGTGCTTGAGAACTGTTCACGAAGTAGCTGCCATAACCCAAAGTATCTTTCAACTCGGGGGGGTGCGATTAGAAATTTTCCGGATCGTTTATGGGTAAAAAAAATGCTGGAAAGTCCACTTACGATAGTTTTTGCAGAATTGTGTTCTACATTTCTCATCCAATCTAGCAGCTCTAGTGCAGCAGGTTTCCCGAGATCGGCCTCGTATCGGTTGAATACTGAAATCAAAAAAGGTACATCATTTTGTTGAACATAAGCGTACTTGAAGTCCTTTAACCCGCGCTGAAGCGACTCTTTTCCCTTTTTTGTGAAAGAAAGCGGCATAAAAAATATTTCATACCTGTTTTCAAATACATCTAGGGCCACAACCTCTAAAACTGTGTATAGGTTCGAAACGGTTGTGAATTTATACACTTCAGTTGCATTCACTACCGAATTTGTAGAGTCAAAAATTTCTGATTCTGTCATGGTGGTATTTATCTTCCAAAGGCTCTGTTGACCAACCCTAATGCATTTTTCGCGCAATTTACTGCAAAGTCTTCATCAGGAATCGGCCGTATTGGAGACCTGTTCTCTGAAATTTTTTGTGCCAAATCTTCTAAGTCCTTTGCGTCTTTTATGGCCTCGGGTGGAGCGTTGCAGTTTTTAAGTTTCTTATCTTTGTCCTTTTTACTCAAGGTTGCACCCTCTTTCTTACCATAAGGGCGATCCCCTCCTTCAGTAAGCCATTCCCTCGCATTTTTAACTCTTGCAGCTGCCTGTTGTAGAGCTTTTAAATGAGACGCTCGCAACGTTTCGTCCGAGCCGTGCAACCAGTGGCAAAGACGTTCTGCCAGACCGCGGGCGCTATCGCTAGTATCATCTTTGATTCCATATAAAGCCTCTTTAAGTTTACTACGTGCTGTTTCGCAGTCTGGATCTTCATCGCAATTTCCGCCCTGGCAACCAGCTGCTGTATCAGCCTTAGCCTGCGCATCAGTCTTTGCTTTTTCCTGTGCTGCTGCATCGGCATTAGCGGCATTTTGCGCTGCGATGACAGCTTCCAGTGCTTTAGCAGCCCTGTAGGCTCTGTAAAGTTGGTAACCTCGATAGGCCCACGCACCGCCTACTGCTACCCCCTCGATGACAACTGGGATGGCTAAT
>JAYTPK010000128.1:0-37534 GCA_043747295.1 Polaromonas sp.
GGCCAATGATGCAGCGCAGCTCGCCGGGGGCAATATCCAGCGACAAGTTGTTGATGGCTTTGAAGCCGTCAAAGCTCACGTTCACATCTTCTAGGTACAAGATGCGGCCATGGGTGATGTCTACCTCGCCCGGTGTAGCAATGCGCGAGTAGCCAGCGTCATGTCCGCCCGACTGCGTTGAGTCTGAGCTGGTGTGCATGCGTTTTTGCGAACGCTGCGCACCCTCTTCTAATAAATCAGGGGTCATACTTTGCCCTTTTGTTTTTTACCGGTGAACTTCCTCACCAATCCCACAATGCCTTGCGGCAAAAACAGTGTGACAGCAATAAACATGGCACCCAAAAAGTACAACCAATACTCCGGAAAAGCCACGGTAAACCAGCTTTTGGCACCGTTGACTAAAAACGCACCCACAATCGGGCCAATCAAAGTAGCACGGCCACCCACAGCCGCCCAAACGGCGATCTCTACCGAGTTGGCGGGCGACATCTCGCTCGGGTTAATGATGCCCACCTGCGGCACATACAGCGCACCCGCCACGCCGCACATGACAGCAGATATGACCCAGATAGTCAACTTGTAGGTGACAGGGTTGTAGCCAGAGAACATGACCCGTGTTTCGGCATCACGAATAGCCTGCAGTACCCGGCCAAACTTGCTTTGCACTAGCCAGCGTGAGAATAAATAAAAACCCAACAACGTAAAACCGGTGATGACGAACAGCACCATGCGCGTGCTTTGCGTAGCTACTGGGATTTCCAAAATGCGCTTGAAGTCAGTAAAGCCGTTGTTGCCGCCAAAACCCGTTTCATTGCGAAAGAACAGCAGCATGGCAGCGTAGGTTAAAGCCTGGGTGATGATAGAAAAATACACGCCTTTGATGCGTGAGCGGAAGGCGAAGAAGCCAAATACTAGCGCCAACAAACCGGGCACCAAAATCACCATCAACATTTGAAATACAAACGATGCGCTACCTGTCCAGTGCCAAGGCAAAGTTTTCCAATCTAAGAAAACCATAAAGTCTGGTAACTCGCTTTTATAGTTACCCTCCAGGCCAATCTGGCGCATCAGGTACATGCCCATGGCGTAACCGCCCAATGCGAAGAACAGACCGTGACCTAAGGACAAGATACCGGTGTAACCCCAGATCAAATCCATCGCCAGTGCGCAGATGGCAAAGCACATGATTTTGCCCATCAGCAGCACGGCAAAGTCGCTCATGTGAAAGATACTGCTTTGTGGTACCGACAAATTAAGCAGGGGCGCAATAGCGCACACCACAATCAACACGGTGAGAAAAATAGCCCAGCCTTTGCGCGTTAGTAGCGGCGCAGGCTTGGGGAGGGTGAAGTTATCCGCGCTCATGCTTCTGCGCTCCGGCCTTTCATCGCAAAAATGCCTTGCGGACGCTTTTGGATGAAGATGATGATGAATGCAAGTATGGCAATTTTGGCCAGAACTGCTCCTGCCCATCCTTCAAGAAATTTATTGAGAATGCCCAAGCCCATAGCCGCATATACGGTACCGGCCAATTGGCCTACGCCGCCCAGCACCACCACCATGAAAGAGTCCACGATATAGCTTTGCCCCAGGTCTGGCCCGACGTTACCAATTTGGCTAAGCGCGCAGCCTGCTAAGCCCGCAATACCTGAACCAAGTGCAAACGCATAGGTGTCAATGCGTGCTGTGTTCACCCCCATGCACGCGGCGATGGGGCGGTTTTGCGTTACGCCGCGCACAAATAAGCCTAGGCGTGTTTTACTAATGAGGATAGCCACACCCGCCAGCACCAGTACAGCGAACACGACTATCAAAATACGGTTGTAGGGCAAAGATAAATTAGGTAACACCGCCACGCTGCCACTCATCCAAGATGGATTTTCAACACCTACGTTTTGTGCACCAAAAATGCTGCGCACCAACTGCATCAGCATTAAGCTGATACCCCAAGTGGCCAGCAGCGTTTCAAGAGGGCGACCATATAAAAAGCGGATTACGCTGCGCTCTAGCGCCGCGCCTACTAGCGCAGACGCCATAAATGCTACTGGAATAGCCGCTATCAAATACCAGTCAAACATGCTGGGCAAATAGCTGCGAAACAGGCCTTGCACCACATAGGTAGCGTAGGCACCAATCATGATCAGCTCACCATGCGCCATGTTGATGACGCCCATCAAGCCGTAGGTGATGGCTAAACCCAATGCAGCCAATAACAAGATAGAGCCCAAGCTTAAACCTGTAAACATAATGCCCAGCTTGTCGCCTAAGCCCAGCGTAGATTGGATGGCGCTCAATGATGTTTGCAACTGCGCTTTGACATCTGCCTCGGTCTCGGCTTTTAAACGGTCGTTGAGTAATAGTTGCGCAGCAGGGTCTTTACTGCCCGCCATGGCTTTTGCAGCTTCTAAGCGCTTGGCTTTGTCTGCACTGCCTAGCATGGCAGCAGCGCGGGCTAAAGTGAGTTGATCTTTAAGTGCAGGTACTGTCTCAGCAGCTAGGGCTTTGTCTAGCAGCGGCAGCTTGCCTTCGTCGGGGTCTTTCAGTAATGACTGCACGGCAGCGGCACGCAAGCTATCGTCTTTGCTAAAAAGTTTAAGCGCGGCCAGCGCAGTGTCTAGCTCGCCGCGCATGCGATTATTGTTGATGATGTCTTGTGCATTACTGGGCAACGCCACATCTGCGCCCGTAACAGGGTCGGTGGCTTTACCGTCTTTAACGATCAATACCTTATCGCCCGCTAACTTCACCTCATCATCAGCCATGGCTTGGATGAAAGCAGAGGTTTTATCGCTGCCTTTCGCTACAGCTTCATTGAGCGCTTCAATGCGTGTATCTGTCTCGCCTGTGGCAATGCCTTTGGCCTGGCTTGCGGTTAACGCGTAGGCGGTGCCAGTTAACCACAGGGCAGCTATCAGCAAGAGTATTTTTTTACGCACCATCATGGAACATTTTGAATTTAGACGTGACAACGGCGCGAGGGTAAACGTGCTACCACCACGCCGTTATAGGTTTGATTGGAAAAAATTACTTCTTCGCTGGCTCGTCAGGCTTCTTGTCGTTGCCTTGAATGTACGGAGACCATGGCTTAGCTTTCACGGGGCCGGGTGTCTTCCACACCACGTTAAACTGGCCGTCGGCTTTGATCTCGCCAATGAACACGCTCTTGTGCAAGTGGTGGTTCTTCTCGTCCATCTTGCTGGTGATGCCTGACGGTGCGGTGAAGGTTTGGCCAGCCATCGCTGCGATCACTTTGTCGGTATCAGTGGACTTGGCTTTTTCAACAGCTTGTTTCCACATGTTGATACCGATGTAAGTGGCTTCCATAGGGTCGTTGGTCAAAGGCTTGTCTTTGTGACCGGCGATGCCTTTGGTTTTTGCATAGGTTGCCCACTTCTTTTCAAATTCGGTGTTAGCCGGGCTCTTGATGGACTGAAAGTAGTTCCAGGCGGCCAGGTGACCTACCAATGGCTTGGTGTCCACGCCGCGCAGCTCTTCTTCACCTACAGAAAAGGCAACTACGGGCACGTCTTTAGCTTTCAAACCTGCATTGCCCAGCTCTTTGTAGAAAGGCACGTTAGAGTCACCGTTGATGGTGGACACCACAGCAGTTTTACCGCCAGCGGAGAACTTCTTTACATCAGCCACGATAGTTTGGTAGTCAGAGTGGCCAAACGGTGTGTACTTCTCGTCGATATCTTTGTCGGCTACGCCCTTGCTTTTTAAGTAAGCGCGCAAAATTTTGTTGGTAGTGCGTGGGTACACATAGTCGGTACCTAGCAATACCCAGCGCTTGGCTGCGCCGCCGTCTTTGCTCATAAGGTAGTCCACCGCAGGTATGGCTTGCTGGTTAGGCGCTGCACCGGTGTAGAAGACGTTTTTGCTCAGCTCTTCGCCTTCGTACTGGACAGGGTAGAACAGCAAGCCGTTCAATTCTTCAACCACTGGTAACACCGACTTGCGAGACACCGATGTCCAGCAACCGAAGATCACTGACACTTTGTCTTGTGACAACAACTGTTTTGTTTTCTCAGCAAACAGGGGCCAATTAGATGCAGGGTCCACAATCACTGGCTCGAGCTTTTTGCCCATCAATCCGCCTTTAGCATTGATCTCGTCAATCGCCATCAGCACAGTATCTTTCAACACGGTCTCAGATATAGCCATAGTGCCTGACAAGCTGTGCAAAATACCTACTTTGATCGTGCCACCGGCCTGTGCCAAGGCAGCGCCTGGCAATGCCAAGCCCAAAGCGATAGAAGCGGTAAGCGACTTAAGAGTGCCGCGACGGTTCATAGAATTTCTCCAGTAAATATGAATGTTGGGGTATTTGTCGATCTGAAATATCACTGTCAAATCCCAATGACATCTGCAACTCCTGTGCCAAGTGGTATCAGCTGGTTTTGGTTAAACAAATGCACCTTTTTAGCGCTTTACACAGTCTCCACAGCTAGAAAAGTAATCCTTAGCACCGATTTAATGCGCTGCACCAGAACGAACTGCTCTAGATTTTCTGCACCGTTAAGTAGCGCAGGCACAATAGTTGCAGCACAATATCTAGACTACATTGAGACCATAACTATGGAACTGACCCCACGCGAGAAAGACAAGCTGCTGCTGTTTACAGCAGGCCTGCTGGCAGAACGCCGCAAGGCACGTGGCCTGAAATTAAACTACCCCGAAGCGATAGCCTTCATCAGCGCAGCAGTGATGGAAGGCGCACGTGACGGCAAAACCGTAGCGCAACTGATGAGCGAGGGCCGCAACGTGCTAACACGCGCTGATGTGATGGACGGCATCGCCGAGATGATTCCAGACATTCAAATAGAAGCCACCTTCCCAGATGGCACTAAGCTAGTGACCGTGCACCAACCTATTGCGTAAACCAAAAGGCCATAACTATGATTCCCGGTGAACTGCTGATAGATGATGGTGAGCATGTGCTTAACCCAGATCGTCGTTGCGTCACGGTATTGGTTAAAAATACTGGCGCACGCCCTATTCAAGTGGGCTCACACTACCATTTTGCTGAAACCAATGACGCTTTAAGTTTTGACCGTGCTGCTGCACGTGGCATGCGGCTGAACATCGCTAGTGGCTTGGCCGTGCGGTTTGAGCCTGGCCAGCAACGTACTGTGGAGCTGGTGGACTACGCAGGTGCGCGCGTGGTGTATGGCTTTAACGGCCAAGTGCAAGGAAACCTGTAATGGCAACGATTCACAAACGCGCCTATGCCGAGATTTTTGGCCCCACTACAGGCGACCGTGTGCGCTTGGCCGATACCGACTTGATTATTGAGGTAGAAAAAGACTACACGCTGGCTGCAGGCGGCCATGGTGAAGAAGTCAAATTTGGCGGCGGTAAAACCATCCGTGACGGCATGGCGCAGTCGCAAAGAACTCGGCAAGAAGGTGCAGTTGACACCGTGATGACCAACGCCCTGATCATCGACCACTGGGGCATCATCAAAGCCGACATTGGCCTAAAAGATGGCCGCATTATCGCCATTGGCAAAGCAGGCAACCCCGATGTGCAAAGCGGTGTGGACATCATCATTGGCCCCGGCACGGAGATTATTAGCTGTGAGGGCAGCATCGTCACCGCAGGCGGCATTGACAGCCACATCCACTTTATCTGTCCGCAGCAGATTGAAGAAGCACTGGCCAGCGGCATCACCACCATGATGGGCGGTGGCACCGGCCCTGCCACTGGCACCTTTGCCACCACCTGCACACCGGGCGCGTGGCATATGGAACGCATGCTGCAAGCGGCAGATGCCTTTCCGATGAACTTGGGCTTTTTGGGCAAAGGCAATGCATCGCTGCCCGCTGCCCTGCACGAGCAGATCAACGCAGGCGCTATAGGCCTAAAGCTGCACGAAGACTGGGGCACCACGCCAGCCGCCATCAGCAACTGCCTGGACGTAGCCGAGTTGACCGACACCCAAGTGGCGATTCACAGCGACACGCTCAACGAGTCGGGCTTTGTAGAAGACACCATTGCCGCTACAAAAGGAAGATCGCTCTGCGCCTTTCACACCGAAGGCGCAGGCGGTGGCCATGCACCCGACATCATGCGCGTAGTGGGGCAAGAGAATTTTTTGCCATCGTCCACCAATCCCACCATGCCCTACACCGTCAACACGCTGGACGAACACGTCGACATGCTGATGGTGTGCCACCACTTAGATGCATCGATTGCTGAAGACTTGGCGTTTGCTGAGAGCCGCATTCGCAAGGAAACGATTGCGGCTGAAGACGTGTTGCACGACCTGGGCGCGATCAGCATGTTCAGCTCAGACAGCCAAGCCATGGGCCGCGTGGGCGAGGTGGTACTGCGTTGCTGGCAAACCGCGCACAAGATGAAACAGCAGCGCGGCTGGCTTGCACCTGATCCGTTCTCCCTGAGCCAGTCGAAGGGTCTGGCTGAGCCTGCCGAAGCTTTGCAACGCAATGATAACTTTCGCGCCAAACGCTACATCGCCAAATACACCATTAACCCCGCGATAGCCCACGGCATTAGCCACGAGGTGGGCAGCATTGAAGCAGGCAAGTGGGCTGACCTGGTGGTATGGAAGCCAGCCTTCTTTGGTGTTAAACCATTCCTCATTATCAAAGGCGGCACCATTGCCATGGCGGCCATGGGCGACCCTAATGCGTCTATCCCTACGCCGCAGCCCGTACACTACCGCCCCATGTTTGGCAGCTTTGGCCGCAGCCTGCACAAAAGCTCGCTCACCTTTATCTCGCAAGCTGGTTTTAAGGCAGGTGTGCACCAGCAGTTTGGTTTACAAAAAACTATCAGCACGGTTAAAAATATTCGCGGTGTGAAAAAGCAGCACATGATTCATAACCATTATTTGCCAACGATGGAAATTGATGCGCAAACCTACGCCGTGCGTGCCGATGGACAACTGCTGACCTGTGAGCCAGCCAAATCACTGCCCATGGCGCAGCGCTATTTCTTGTTCTAAAGCTCTTGTGTCTGTTGACTCTGGTGTAATGACGGCATGATCCAAACTTCTAAACTCGTGCCGCAAGGCAAAGGCCTTGCACCGGTACTCCTCAAACGCGCCCACACGGTGGAGCTAGACTGGGACGTGCGGCAAAAAAGCCGCTTTGACTGCACAGACTCCGCTGGTCGCCAGCTAGGTGTGTTTTTGTCACGCGGCACCACGGTGCGTGGCGGTGATGTGCTGGTGGCTGAAGATGGGTCGCTGGTGCGCATCATCGCGGCACCACAAACTGTGTTGCGCATCACGCATTGCACTGCCCACGGCACACCGTATGACTTGATTCGTGCCGCTTACCATTTGGGTAACCGGCATGTGCAAATTGAGCTGAAACCTGATCACCTCAAAATTGAACCTGACCATGTGCTGGGTGACATGCTACGCGCCATGCATTTGATTGTGAACACGGTCAGTGAGCCATTTGAACCTGAGGCGGGGGCCTACGCGCAAGGCGGGCATGGGCATGGACATGCCCACAGCCCTGCAGACGCTCACGCTCACGAAGAAACATCTGCACCTACACACGGCCATGACCATAGTCATAGCCACAGCCACGATAACGACAGCCATCACAAGCACTCGCACTGATGCACACACTCACGGCGCTGCCAGCGCCTAGCCTTTTGCAGCTGATCTGGCTGGCTTCCCCCGCGCTGCCTGTGGGTGGGTTTTCGTATTCAGAAGGCTTTGAAGCTGCGGTCGATAAAGGCCTAGTGACTAATCAAGCACAAGCTGCCGACTGGCTGAGCGACCAGCTGCACATCAGCCTAGCGCGTGGCGACCTGGCCGCTATTGCCAAAGCCATCCCTGCGTGGCGGCGCGGCGACATAGACCGCGTGATTGAACTCAACCACTGGGTGCTGCACAGCCGAGAAACGCACGAGTTCAGGCTGCAAACCGACCAAATGGGCAGATCACTAGCCCAATGGCATAAAGCCCTGAATGAGCAAAGTGCCTCAGCATTGCAAGACTTTGACAAGCTCAGCCCCAATACAGAACCCACCACCTACCCCATAGCCTACGCCCTAGCCGCCAGCAGCACACAAGCCAGCGTACGCGACTGTTGCCTAGCCTTTACCTTTGGCTGGGCCGAAAACATGGTGGGCGCAGCCGTAAAGTCGGTGCCGCTCGGCCAAAGCGCGGGCCAGCGTATATTGGCCACGCTAGCCAACGACTTACCCGCCGCAGTAGACTACGCCATCGCCCTGCAAGACAGCCAACGCCAAGCCTTTAGCCCCATGCTGGCCATCTTGTCATCGCAACACGAAACCCAATACTCACGACTCTTTAGATCATGACCCCTTTGCACCACATCAAAAACCGCACCAAAAAACTCCCCCCGCTGCGCGTAGGCATCGGCGGACCAGTAGGCTCTGGCAAAACCACCTTGCTAGAGATGCTGTGCAAAGCCATGAAAGCGCAGTACGACATTGTGGCCATCACCAACGACATTTACACCAAAGAAGACCAGCGCATATTGACCGTGAGTGGCGCGCTAGATGCTGAGCGCATCATGGGCGTAGAAACCGGCGGCTGCCCGCACACCGCCATACGCGAAGACGCCAGCATCAACCTAGAAGCTATTGACCGCATGCTGGAACACTTTCCTAATGCCGACATTGTGTTTGTAGAAAGCGGCGGCGATAACCTAGCCGCCACCTTTAGCCCCGAGCTAAGCGACCTGACTATTTACGTGATAGACGTAGCCGCTGGCGAAAAAATCCCCCGCAAAGGCGGCCCTGGCATTACCAAAAGCGACATGTTCGTTATCAACAAAACGGACCTCGCCCCCTATGTAGGCGCTAATCTCGACGTGATGGAAGCCGACACACAACGCATGCGCCAACACCCCAGCGGTGCCCGCCCCTACGTGATGACCAACTTAAAAACTTTGGTAGGTGTTGATCAAGTAGTAGCGTTTATCGAGACTAAAGGCATGCTACAAACAGCGCTAGCCTAGTTGCAATAACCACTGGCGCACTTGTGCGACTACCCAAGGCCCGTCGTCCAAAGGCAGGTCATGCCCTGCACTGGGGTGGATATGTAGACTGCACTGCCACTGGGCTGCCAGCGCTTCAGAGCACACCACAGACACTAGCCTGTCCTGTTGGCCGCCCAAAACTAAAGTAGGTGTTAAAGGCTTAGCCCCCACAGCTTTAAAACATGCCGCTGCCACTAGCTGCCTAAGCGCGTTGGCGCGTGACACTGGTCTGTCGCGCCGTATCGCAAGCCAGATTGGCAACACGCAAGCATCTGCTTGCTGGCTGGTAAGGCGCAGCACTGTAGATTCCCACTCTTGCGCACTCGCGCCCATCAAAATTAACCTAAGCAAAGTTGCATAGTTACTAGGCCTTAGCCTTTGGTAAAAGGAATTGAAAGGTCGCATACTGGCGTTGATCAGCACCTGAGCAAGCACGTCTTGGGGGTAACTGCGGCTCCAGTCTACGGCCACCATTGCACCTAATGACATAGCCACAATACCGTATGGCGGTGCTACCTTACGCGCTAACAGCTGCGCGCGGCAGTGCTCCACCATATCGCAGACGCTCAGCGGGCTAGATTGCTGGTGAAATTGCCCATTGCCTGGCAGGTCCAGGGGTATAACTTGGCTATCTGTTGCAATATGCGCAAACTGCGAGGTAAATTCACCCCAATGCCCACTCTCACGAGTTAGCCCGCGCAACAAAATCCAAGTGCTTATTTTGGTATGCATGTTGCGTTAATACCAATCCTGCAGTGCCTGCGCGTGCTGCTGTGCACGCACCTCGGCACGGGGTAGCCAAAGTGAATGTCCACACGCTGCGCGAGATAAAAAATCTAGCAGTAGTTGGTGTTGCCGCAGAACACGCTGCTGACGATGTTCAATCAGAGGGTTGAACATGCCGTGGCGCGAGAACAGCTGGCGTGGGTTTTTCTTAACCCAAAGCCAAGAGCCCATCTCTAGGGTAAGCGGCAAAAACACCCGCTCTGTCTTGGTTGCGGACTGCAAGTACAGATAATCCCACAAGTCCCCATGGGCAAGATATTGCAAGCTTTGTGGTTCGATGATGTAGCGATGGTGGCTGTTGGACTGCACAAAAATACTTCGCAGCGCGTGCATCTCTGCCAGGTTGGCTATGGGCGCGCGCGTGTGTGCGTAGGGAAACCAAATACGATCGCGGCTGCCAAAGCCTGAGTGGCAATCCACCGACACGCTAAAGTCTCGTGTCAACAACTCGGCTTGCACAACATCACACAAGGCTTGGCTTTCCAATTGCATAGGATGGCCTTGCGGGCCACGGTACCAAGGTATACCTGAACTAATGCGTTGACCCCCCACTAAGAAAGGCACCTTCTCAACAGCGTCCACTGGCGCATTGCGCATGAGGTCTACGCCGCTAGGGTTCGCTCTGGTGCCCAAAGCCATACCACCAGGATTAACGATGGGCATAAAAACTAAGCGCACGGATTCAAGCTGTTTGTGCAGTGTGCTGTCCCACTGCAGCCGCATCACCAAGTTTTGCAAATACGCAATGACCACTTCAGCACCAATACGCTCTAGGCCATGCACCCCACCAAAGTAGCCTACCGCTGGTACTGTAGGCGAAGGGTTGCCCAGCGTGACGACGTGGACTGGGTAACTGCCCCCTTGGGGTAGATTCACTTCGCACGCCACGCGTGATTGCAGCAAGTCTGCACCTAATTCAATGATGCGCTCCAAAGCGTCCAGTTCAGGTAATTTGGGTAGGGTCACTTTGATTTAGTTGCAGCGGGGCATAGTCTCTATTATCACTATCGAGCTTCTTTGTGCAGCGAAAAGTGCATGCTTATTAGGCTCTTTAAACTACAATTTTGCGCTGACACATCGGTGTCATATTGCGCAAGTAATCTTTGGGTTTTGAAATGACTATCTAAACCCAACAGAGGGGGAACATGCTTCAAAAATCTGCTTTTTTTCGTGTTGTTGCCATTCCTGTTTGCATGATTTGGGGATTGCACGAGTTTTTTGCTTTGCAGCGCTCCCGCTTGCGCAGCAAACATCATTTTGTATAACGCTATGCCGATAAAGGGATATGCTAGTGGCTCTTTAAAAAAGAGAAGTCCACTATGCTATTTATCCCACTTATCGAGCATACACGCGGCCCGCTGGCCGAAATAGTTCACTCAGGTGCCATTGCAGTAGTCAACGCACGCGGCCAGCTGCAAGCCAGCGTGGGCGACGCGCATGCGATGAGTTTTACCCGCTCGACCATTAAGCCTTTTCAAGCTTTGCCGTTTTTAATAGGTGGTGGTATTAAAGCGTTTGGCTTTACCCTGCAGCAAATCGCTCTTCTGTGTGCCAGCCACAACGGCGAAGACATGCACGTTACTCAAGTAGACAGCATGCTGCAAAAAGTAGGCCAAAGCTACAAAGCCCTGCAGTGCGGCTGCCATGTGCCACTGCGTTTTAGCTACGGTGGCCTTACGCCACCTGCCGACCTGCAGTTTGACGAGCGGCACAATAACTGCAGTGGCAAACACACCGGGTTTTTAGCTTTTTGCGTACAGCACGGCTTAAGCCTAGACAACCACTTAGCACCCGACCACCCACTGCAAGTGGCCATACACCAGCAGGTGATGCGCGCCACCGGTGCCGACGCATCGCAGCTGGTAGCAGGCACTGACGGCTGCTCAGCCCCCAACTACGCCATGCCTTTGTCAAAGCTGGCCTACGCATTTGCACGCCTGGCCAGTGGCGTACACGACAGCGAGCTGGGCGAGCACTTTGCCGTGCTGTGCAGCGCCATGGGCCAGCACCCAGAGATGGTCTCAGGCACCGGCCGCAACGACCTGGCCTTCACCTTAGCGGGCCGTGGCGACTGGATTACCAAAATAGGTGCCGACGGAGTGCAAGTGATAGCCAGCATCAGCCGCCAAGAGGCCATCACCATCAAAGTCATCAGCGGCCACATGCCCGCGCTGTATGCAGCCGCGGTAGAGACGATGGAGCAGCTAGGCTGGCTAGATGAGCAGCAGCGCGAACTGCTCAAACCTTGGGCGCGCCAGACGCTACTGAATGCAAAGAGTAAAGTAGTAGGTGAAGTTAAACCCTGCTTTACTTTAACCACCGCAGGGCCGTTTTAATAGCTAAAACTGCCTGTAGTCCAAGTATTTACTGCTCAAGCAGCTATTTTATTCATAGCAACCACAGACTATGCGCTTACACCTTGCTAGGATTGATGAGGTACTTCGTCGCCGTGGCACGCTGCCCATACACCGCAATTTCGCTCAGCGTTAGTGCCTCGGCCAAAGACACTTCTTTAGAGTAGTGGCTGGCAAAAGTAGTTTTCAGCTCTGAGGCCACGCGGGCTTTGAGTTGCAGCATTTTGCCTGTACCGAGTTTTTGCAGGTACGAGAACACCAGCCAGCCGCCCATGCCCCAAGCCATGCCAAAGCTACGGTTGAAGATGGTGGCGCTGGTGTCCAAGCCACCGTACAGGTACACCTGCTTGTGTGTGGTGCTGCCGTAGCGGCTGTATTCTTTGCTGGTTTTATTCAGTGCAGCTTCCATGCAGGTAAGGATTTGTCCAGCCAGTTTGCCGCCGCCTGTAGCATCAAAAGCTAGCGTGGCTCCGGTGGCTACCAAGGCAGCGGTCAGATCTTCCATAAAAGTGGGCGATTCAGCATTGCACACATGCTCTGCACCCAGCGATTTGAGCAATGCCACTTGCTCAGGCTTGCGCACGATGTTGACCAAACCAATGCCGTCTTGATTGCAAATTTTGACCAACATTTGCCCTAAGTTAGAGGCCGCTGCCGTATGCACCAATGCCTTGTGCCCTTCGTGACGCAGGGTTTCAATAAAACCTAGCGCAGTCAGCGGGTTGACATAGCAAGACGCGCCCTCGGCGGCGCTGGTGCCTGCGGGCAGCACCAAGCATTGGTCAGCTTTGATATTGCGGTACTGCGAATACATGGCGCCGCCCAGCACCGCCACGGTTTTGCCCAGCAGGGCTTGCGCCGCAGGGGACGCGCCCGCAGCCACTACCAAGCCTGCACCTTCGTTGCCCACAGGCATCGACTGGCCCATGCGGCCCGCCATGCTTTTCATAGCTGCTTGCGCAATCTGCATGGTCACTACCGGGCTATTAGGTGTGCCAGTGGCCTTGGCCGTGGTCACATCGGCCGCGCCAAACAGTAGGCCGATATCGGATGGATTGAGTGGCGTAGCCTGCACTTGGATCAGCACCTCGTCTGCCGCCGGGCTGGGCACGGGGATATTGAGCAACGACAGTTCAAGCTCGCCACTGGGTTTAACGGTAGAGCGTAGTTGCAATGCGGTGGTGGGGATAGAAATAGTCATGATTGTCTCCGAGAGTAGGGGTGCAATTGTGCATGGTTGCTTTGGAACCTGCAGCGGGTAATTAACAGTTAATGGGGTCAGATGAACATTAATCTGTATTTGGTTGCGCTACAGTTTACTATGAATTTAATAGCTGCTTGAGCATTAAATACTTGGACTTCAAGCACTTTTGTTAAACAAAACACCCCGTTATAATGTTACTTAGTTAAACTTGGTCAAAATCAAATATGCTGATTTCCGGATGACAGAAAAGCCGCAAACCCAAGGGGTGTGCGGCTTTTCATATTTTTCTGGCGGAAGCTGTGAGATTCGAACTCACGGAGGTCGTAAAACCTCGGCAGTTTTCAAGACTGCTGCATTCAACCGCTCTGCCAAGCTTCCCTTTTGGTCGTTAGCTGTATTTTAACCTAGGCTAGGCATCGGCTAAAAACAGGCTTTGCAGGTCGCTTAAAAAGTCCATGCCGCGTGCTGTGGGCTTGACTGTGGCAAAGTCGCGCTCAATCAGTCCTTTTTCTTCGGCTTGGATCAGGCCTTTTTGGATGGCGGTGATGGCCAGGCCCGTGCGGTCGCAAAAATCTTGTATTTTGAAGCCGCCTGTCAGGCGTGTGGCGTTAAGCATGTATTCAAAAGGCAGGTCGGCGCGGGGCACCTCGGTGTCTTGCACTACGGCCCCCTCGGGGCCAACGATGGCACCCGACGTGGTCAGTGTGCCGCCTAGCCCCGCGCCAGCTGCAGTGCCCAGCGCTTTGTCCATGTACAGCTGCGGGTCGCGGGCGCGCACCTGGCGCACGATGCGGTGGGCAAAGCTCAGCTTGCTGTGCGCGCCTGCGCCTATACCTAGGTAGTCGCCAAACTGCCAATAGTTGGTGTTGTGCCAGCACTGAAAGCCTTGTTTAGCAAAGGCGCTTACTTCGTAGCGGGCCATGCCGTGCTGCGCGGTTAGCTCAATAATTTTGTCTAGCATGTCATACGCGGTGTCGTCCTCGGGCACCGCAGGCGGAAACTTGGCAAAGTAGGTGTTGGGCTCAATCGTCAAGTGGTAAATGCTGATGTGCGGTGGGTTAAAACTCAAAGCTTTTTTAATATCTTGCTCGCACTGCGCTAGTGTTTGACCGGGCAGTGCGTACATGATGTCAAGGTTAAATGCTTCAAAATTCATAGCTGCCTCAGCAATGGCTGCTTGGGCTTGGTCGCTACTGTGCACACGGCCTAGGGCTTTTAAATGTTCGTCGTTAAAGCTTTGTACGCCGATAGACAGGCGGTTCACCCCTGCTGCGCGGAAGGCTTTAAAACGGTCTTTTTCAAACGTACCGGGGTTGGCTTCTAGCGTAATTTCGCAATCAGCCTCTAGGCGCAAGCGGGCGCGCACGCCGGCTAGCAATTGGTCAATAGCCTGCGGTGAAAACAAGCTGGGCGTACCACCGCCGATAAAAATACTATGCACTGTGCGGCCCCAAATCAGCGGCAACGCGCCTTCTAAATCGGCCATTAGCGCGTTGATGTAGCGCTGCTCGGTGTCGTTAGTCAGTTGTCCATTTTTAGATTCGTGTGAATTGAAATCACAGTACGGACATTTTTTAATGCACCACGGCAAATGAATGTACAGCGACAGCGGCGGCAGGCTGGGCAACTGCAGCAAGCCGGGGCGCATGTAGTGCTGAATGTCTTTCATGCCAGCCAGTGCGCGCGAATCAGCTCAACCATTTGTCTAGCAGACTGGCCACGGTGGCTGATTTGGTTTTTGTGCGCTGCATCGAGCTGGGCCATGGTTTTGCCCAGCGACGGGATGAACATGACGGGATCGAACCCGAAACCGCCTGTGCCAACAGACTGGCGCGAAATCTCGCCCTGCACACGGCCTACGGCAATCAGTGGTTCGGGGTCAAACTCGCTGCGCACAGCAACGATGACGCTGACCATTTTGGCGCGGCGGTTGGCCACGCCTGCCATTTGCTCTAGCACCGCGCGGCGGTTATTGTCATCGCTCTTGTCGTAGCCGTGTTGCACGCAGTAATAGGCGGTGTCTACACCAGGTAAGCCGCCCCAAGCGTCAATGCACAATCCCGCATCGTCTGCGATGGCGGGCAGGCCCGTGTGCTTAGCTGCGTTGCGCGCTTTGGTGAGTGAATTTTCTACAAATGTTTTATATGGCTCAGGCGCTTCTGGCACACCCAGGGTGCCTTGCGCTACCAGCTCTACGCCCAATGGGGCAAACAGCGGCAGTAGCTCAGCCAGTTTGCCTTGATTATTGGATGCGAGGACGATTTTCATGCCTAAAACCACTATTTACCAATGAAATATGCCTGTAGTCCAAGTATTTATTAACTCTATTGCTATTATTTTTATAGTATAGAGAATTCGAACAATAGCTTATGAATAACTAAACTAGTCCGACTTTAGCGCTGCAACACGATCAATTCGGCAATACCTTTTTCAGCCAAGACCAGCAGTTGGTCCATTTCTTTGCGCGAAAAAGCTGCGCCCTCTGCAGTACCCTGCACTTCTACATAGTGGCCTGCACCCGTCATCACCACGTTCATATCGGTGTCGCAGGCTGAGTCTTCGGTGTATTCCAAATCCAATAATGGCGTGCCTTGCACGATGCCTACTGATATGGCGGCCACTGGCTGGATGATGGGTGACTCTGTGAGCTTGCCGTCTTTGATCAGCTTGTTCACCGCATCTTGTGCAGCGACAAACGCGCCGGTAATGCTGGCCGTGCGCGTACCGCCGTCGGCTTGAATCACATCGCAGTCTAGGCTGATAGTGCGTTCACCGAGTTTTTTAAGATCAAACACTGCCCGCAGGCTGCGGCCAATTAGGCGCTGAATCTCTTGTGTACGGCCAGTCTGCTTGCCTTTGGCTGCCTCGCGGCTGCTGCGCGTGTGTGTGGCGCGCGGCAACATGCCGTATTCAGCCGTCACCCAGCCCTCGCCGCTGCCTTTTTTGTGCGGCGGTACTTTTTCTTCTACGCTGGCGGTGCACAGCACTTTGGTATTACCAAACTCAATCAACACCGAGCCTTCGGCGTGCATGGTGTAGTTACGGGTAATTTTGACGGGGCGCATTTGGTTGGCGGCGCGGTTGTCGGAGCGTTGAAAGGTGGTCATGTTGAGTAAATATTGAAATATAAATCGGGGGCAGGACGCGAAGGACGCTAAGGTTGCGCGAAGGACGTGAAAGGAATACCAAAATAATTTGAATTATCTTGTTCAAATTATTTTGGTATTTTTTCTTTATCTTCTTGCGCGTCCTTCGCGACCTTCGTGCAACCCAAGCGCACTTCGCGTCCGGAAGTTCGGTCTTGGGAAGTTCAGTAATTAAATCTTCCTAGCCGCGCTGCGGCGAATGGCCTCGTTGATCTCGGCAATAGATCGTTCAATGGCTGCGTCGTCTAAGTCTTCCACCATGGTGTCCAGCACGCCCGATTGAATAGTGGACGCAAATACGCCATCACTGATGCTGTCGGTCGATATGCCACGTGTAGACTCAATAGCATCAGGGGTTTCCCACTGCATGGCAATTACCGTCACGTTGTCACAGTGCTCGCCGCCGTTGCGCAACGCCAGCTCGACCATATCGGGCACTGACGTAGCTACTGAACCCTTGGCTAGCTGGTGAACAATGTCGCTGTCAGCCACCGTGCCCCACAGGCCATCAGAGCACAGCATCAGCCTGTCGCCTTGTTGTAGCGCCACCGGGCCAGCCACATCAAACACCGGTTTGGTAGGTGAGCCTAGGCAAGTAAATAAAATATTGCGGTTGAGCTTGTCCATGCGGATCACACCTGCGGCATGCTGCTCAATGTAGGAGTGATCACGGGTGCGAACGACCAAGTCGTTACTGCGGGTAAGGTACAAACGCGAATCACCACAATGCACCCAATACGCTGCACCGCCCTGCACGATGCAGGCGACAAAGGTGGTGCGTGGGGTGTCCAGCATGCCTTTTTCACTGGCGTAGCGAATAATTTGGTGGTGTGCAGCCATCAGCGCGCTGGCCAGAAAACTGGTCACATCTTTGATGATGGGGCGTGCTTCTTTTTGGTACAAAGCCGACACGGTTTGCAGCGCCAGTTGCGCGGCTACTTCGCCCTCTGGGTGACCACCCATGCCGTCGGCCAAGATAAATAAACCTGATTCGCGCGTGTAGCAATAGCCCATTCGGTCTTCGTTTTTCTCACGGCCGCCCTTGCGACTGACTTGGAAGACAGAAAATTTCATGGTTGGGTTTGCTCAGGTGTAGGTTGTGATTTATTTTTGCTTGCCAAAACCTGTGGCTTTATTCACAGCTTTTTTGGTATCGGCCATTACGTTGTCAAACTGTAGGCGCATTTTCTCGGCCATAGTTAATTTAGTGTAACGGCGTTCGTTTTCTTGACTGAGTTCTTTTTGCAGCGCAAACACTGACTGCGGGCGTGACAACGGGTCCAGCGACATGCACCATTCCACCACTTCAATCAAGTTATCAGAATACACACCTCTAAGGCGCGACAGGGCCAGAGACAAACGGTCTTTTTCTAGGCGCTGCGGTGCGTCATTAGGCGGGTAGCCTTGCATGCAGGCATAAATGCAAGCGCCAATGGCGTAAATATCAGTCCACGGGCCCATTGACGAGTCTCTACGGTACATCTCGGGTGCAGCAAAACCGGGCGTGTACATGGGGCGGATAAAGTTGCCCTCTTTGGACAGCACTTCGCGCGCGGCGCCAAAGTCAATCATCACAGCTTTGTTTTCGTCGGTCACAAAGATGTTGGCAGGCTTAATGTCCAAGTGCAACATCTTGTGCTGATGCACGATGCGCAGGCCACGCAAAATCTCGTCAAACAGGCTGCGAATCGTCGATTCACGGAAAACTTTTTGCTTCTTTAATTCGCGTGCCGTGATGATGAAGTCTTGCAGGGTTGCGCCCTCCAAGTAGTTCATCACCATGTAGACGGTTTCGTTCTCGCGAAAAAAGTTCAGTACGCTTACCACTGAGGCGTGGGAGATTTGCGCCAGTGAGCGGCCCTCTTCAAAAAAGCTTTTCAGGCCCAAGCGGTACAGCGACAATTTATCGGGCTGAACTTGTGGCAGCAACTCGCCAGGCGCACGGGTGGCCAGTGACGACGGCAAATACTCTTTAATAGCTATCTGCTGGCCTTCGTTGTCTACGGCCAAATACACCACGCCAAAGCCACCCGAAGACACCTTGCGCACCACGCGATAGCCGCCGATGACAGTGTCGGGTGGTAAGGAAGCTGGTTTAACCTTTGACATAATGGTTATGCTTGTCAGTGTGCAGATGCGCAACGTGCCGCCCAATGAAAGACTACTCAACGCTGCTGGCCTAAACGCACTGAAGCTATTTTTACTGCTTTTTAACTATTTATCTGTTCGGAATTGACCAAATTTATGCCAGTTTACAGCATGACAGGCTACGCAAGCGTCCAAGCTAGCGATGCCAACCCCTCTGCAAGTGCGCCACCGCGCCTAGGTTTGGAGATTCGCTCAGTCAACAGCCGTTTTTTAGATTTAAGCTTTCGCCTGTCCGATGAGCTGCGCCACTGTGAAAGCGCCCTGCGCGAGCTATTAATAGCCCATCTCAAACGCGGCAAAGTGGAATTGCGCGCTTTTGTGGGCGCCAGCAACGACAGCGCGGGCCAAGCGCCCAGCGTGGCGCTGTTACAACGCTTAAACCATAATCAAGACCAGGTTTTGGCCTGGCTGCCCAACGCCAAGCCCCTGAGTGTGGCCGATGTCATGCGCTTAGCGGCCAGCGACAACAGCCATACCAGCCGCAGCACTGATGTGGACTACGCAAGCCAAACCCTTGCCTTGTGCCAGCAAGCCATCACTGACCTGCTAGCCTCGCGCGAGCGTGAAGGCGCGCGCTTAGCCCAAATGCTGCTAGGTCACACCGCCCAGTTGCGCGCACTGGCCCTGGCCGCAGCGCCACTGATACCCGAGCTGGTGGCCCAGCAAAAGCAAAAATTCATCGACCGCTTCATGTTGGCGCTCAACGCTAGCAGCCCCAGCGAGACTGGCAGCAACCCCATCACGCCCCAAGCGGCTCAAGACCGCGCTTTGACAGAGGCTACCGCCTTTGCCATACGTATCGACGTGGCCGAAGAGATCACCCGTTTAGGTGCCCACCTCGATGAGATTGAGCGCCTACTTACCACCCAAGCCGCACCCGCCGGGAAAACCGCCAAATCAGTGAAAGCTGAAGGCAAACAAGTCGAAATCGGCAAGCGACTTGACTTTGTGATCCAAGAGCTGCACCGCGAAGCTAACACCCTGGGCTCCAAATCACCCGTGATCGAGCTGACGCGCATCAGCGTAGACATGAAAGTGCTGATTGAGCAGATGCGCGAGCAGGTGCAAAACATCGAGTAAAGTATAATCAATATGCTATATAATTTATAGCTGCTTGAGCAAGTAAACAGGGCATTAACATAGGATTAAGCGTGGAATACCCGGGTAATTTATTCGTCGTTGCAGCCCCTAGTGGGGCTGGCAAATCTAGCTTGGTCAACGCTTTGCGTGAGCTAGATTCTAAAATTCAGCCTTCGGTGTCGCACACCACGCGCGCGCCACGCGGCCAAGAAAAGCATGGTCGTGAATATTATTTTATTGGCGATGCAGAATTTGATGCAATGGTGGCTGGTAACCATTTCTTTGAATGGGCCCATGTCCACGGCTTTCGTTACGGTACCTCGCGCAAAGCCATCGAAGCGCGCATTGCCCAAGGTCTAGATGTCATTTTAGAAATTGACTATCAAGGCGCGTTTCAGATCAAAAAACTGTTTGCCAACACCGTGTTAATTTTCATCTTGCCGCCCAGCCTGGAAGAGCTGCGCGCGCGCATCGAGCGCCGGGGTGAAGACAGCGCCGAAAAAATCGACTTGCGCATGCAAAACGCCAGGGACGAGATCAATCAAGCCCGGTATTTTGACTTCGTTATAATCAATGAAGTGTTTGACAGCGCCGTGTTTGATTTAAAAACAGTGGTGCATGCCCAAAGGCTGAAATATATTGCCCAGCGCCGCGCCCGGCCAGACACCTTCAAGGCACTAGAAATTTCCTAAATAGCGTGTTTTAGCCCTGCTACTGCACTGTTTTTGTTACAAACTACCGTTAAAGGACCATCACCATGGCACGTATCACTGTTGAAGACTGCTTGCAGCAAATCCCCAACCGCTTTCAATTAGTGTTGGCTGCCAGCTACCGCGCTCGCATGCTCAGCCAAGGCCATGCACCTAAGATTGAAAGCAAAAACAAACCTGGCGTTACTGCCTTACGCGAAATTGCCCAAGGCAAAGTCGGCATCGAAATGCTGAAAAAAGTGCCAATTTAAACGTTGTACAAATATCAAAAACAAGTGCTGCAAGTTGCGGCCTACCGACTAAAGCACCTACACAGGTGCTTTTTTTATGCCCGCATTTTGCAGTTGCCCGGTAATTTCTGTAGAGTACAGGTGTGACACTTTCATTCCAACAGTCCACTGATACAGCCGCCCTCCCCGTGGCGAAGGTTCCTGCGCGCGCGCCGCGTGGTGGCACACCTAAAACAGTACCCAAAGCCCCAGCCACTGCCTTGGCGCGTAGCGCCAGTGCTGCCAGTGCAGCAGCACACAACGCCACTTCAGCCAGTTTTGCAGCCCTGACCAGCAAGCTAAGCTACTTAGACAAAGCCGATATTGACCGCATCCGCAAAGCCTACCGCTTTGCAGACGAAGCCCACTTGGGCCAGCTGCGCGGCAATGGCGAGCCTTACATCACCCACCCAATTGCCGTGGCCGCCCAGTGCGCCGAATGGAAGCTGGACGCCCAGGCCATCATGGCCGCACTGATGCACGACGCCATGGAAGACTGCGGCATCAGTAAACCCGAAATCATTGAACGCTTTGGCGCACCCGTGGCTGAACTGGTGGATGGCCTGACAAAGCTAGAAAAACTCGAATTCACCACGCGCGAGGAAAACCAAGCCGAGTCGTTTCGCAAAATGCTGCTAGCGATGGCGCGCGATGTACGCGTAATCTTGATCAAGCTGGCCGACCGCAGCCACAACATGCGCACCATGGGCGACATGCCGCGCGCCAAGTGGGCACGCATATCGCGCGAGACGCTAGACATTTACGCCCCCATTGCCCACCGCTTAGGTCTTAACCAAAGCTACCGTGAGCTGCAAGAACTGAGCTTTCGTTACCTGCTGCCTTGGCGCTATGGAACCCTGAGCAAAGCAGTAGAAAAAGCCCGCAGCCGCAGGCGTGACTTGATTCAAAAAGTAGAGCGCGATGTGCAAGCCGCGTTTGAGCAAGCAGGCATGTACATCAACCTGTCGGGTCGAGAAAAAACGCTTTATTCCATCTACCGCAAGATGGACGAAAAACACTTGAGCTTTGCGCAGGTGACCGATATGTACGGATTTCGCCTGGTCGTGCCTACGATGATAGATTGCTACACCGCTTTGGGCGTGTTGCACCAAATGTACAAGCCCGTGCCCGGCAAATTCAAAGACCATATCGCTATTGGCAAGCTCAACGGCTACCAGTCGCTGCACACCACCGTAGTGGGGCCGGCAGGTATTAACGTTGAATTTCAAATGCGCACCGAGGCAATGCATGTGGTGGCCGAGTCAGGCGTAGCCGCGCACTGGCTGTACAAAGCCGACTCGCCCGAGGGCGCAGAGGCTGAGCGCTTGGGCACGCAGTGGCTGCAATCGCTGCTAGACATTCAAAACGAAACCCGCGATGCAGCGGAATTTTGGGACCATGTGAAGGTGGATTTGTTCCCTGACGCGGTGTATGTATTTACGCCCAAAAGCCGCATCATGGCCATGCCGCGTGGCGCCACAGTGGTGGACTTTGCCTACGCAGTGCACACCGATGTGGGCGACCGCACTGTGGCCGCTAAGGTCAATGGCGAGCAAGTGCCCCTGCGCACTGAAGTTAAAAATGGCGATGTGATTGAAGTCGTCACCGCGCCGGTGTCGAACCCTAACCCGGCGTGGTTGGGCTTCGTGCGCACCGCACGTGCGCGTAGCAAAATTCGCCACCACCTTAAAACCATGGCCCTGGACGAGTCAGAAAGCTTAGGGGACAAACTGGTGTCGCAGGCGCTGCGCGCAGAGGGCATTGAGCACCTGCCCGCAGACGATGAAAAGTACCACACACTGTGGGACAAACTGTTGCGTTTCTCGGGCAACAAAACACGCGCAGAGCTACTGGTTGACATTGGCTTGGGCAAACGTATTGCCACAATCGTTGCCAAGCGCATCGTCAGCTTGCTGGCAGAGCTGGGCGAAAAGCCCAATGCATTGCTGATGAGCACCGAACGCTTTACAGCACACGAAAGCATCTCGCAGGGCGCGATAGTTTTAGACGGCTCAGAAAGCGCCACAGTGCAATACGCGCCGTGCTGCCGTCCGTTACCAGGCGACGCGATTGTGGGTTATTTAGGCCGTGGCGAAGGCTTGTTAGTGCATACCGCGCAATGCGCGATTGCGAAAAAATTGCTGCTAAAAGACCATGAGCGTTTTATCACCGTAGAGTGGGCTGACGAGCCTGTGCGCGCGTTTGAATCCAACGTGGTGGTGACGGTGCAAAGCGGCAAAGGCGTACTGGCCAAAGTGGCTGCGGCCATGGCCAGCGCCGAGGCTGACATCACCCAAGTAGACCTGGGCCGCGACAGCGAAGTAGGTGCGCCGACAGCTGATTTGCGCTTTGTCATTAACCTTCGCGATACCGCGCACCTAGACGCAGTACTGCGCACTGTGTCGCGCACGCCTAGGGTTTTGAAAGCTTGGCGGGCGCTGTCTGGTTGAAGCGGCTTGCTATTAATTACATAGCTGGTTGCGCAGTAAATACTTGGACTACAAGCACTTTTCACATCCAAAGTACATATCAAGATGCCGGATACTGCACCCGCAGCACTTCAAGCTCTTGCACACCATGGGGTGTGACCAAACGCACTTCATCACCCACTCGCGCTTTCAACAGTGCGCGGGCAATTGGCGATATCCAGCTGACTTGCTGCTGCGTGCTGTCCGCCTCGTCAATGCCCAAAATAGTCACCGTGCGCTCTAGCCCATCTGCGTCAACATAGCTGACAGTGGCACCAAAGAATATGTGGTCTTCGCCATAGTGCGCACACGGGTCGGTCACTTGCGCTATCTCCAGCCGCTTGCTTAAAAACCGAATACGTTTATCTATCTCACGCAAGCGCTTTTTGCCATACAGATAATCGCCGTTTTCACTGCGATCACCGTTTTTGGCAGCCCAATGGACTGACTCCACAATCTTGGGGCGCTCGCTGTCCATCAGCTCTAGCAGTTCGGCGCGCAGCCGCGCATAGCCTGCGGGGGTGATGTAGTTTTTGCCGCCAATAGGTAACGATGGCAGGCCGTCGGCCGCGTCATCGTCGTCAGCATCGGTCTCTTTGGTAAACGCTTTGCTCATAGGCTGTGATCGTTACAAGATGCCCCAATGAAAAAGCCCGCAACTTACGTTGCAGGCTTTTCATTTTATGGTGCGGCTGGCAGGAATTGAACCCACGACCCCTTGGTTCGTAGCCAAGTACTCTATCCAACTGAGCTACAGCCGCGAAGCCTTGAATTATAGCAGTGTTTTATATCCGGTTTGAGGGGCTTATTTGTGGTGACTTAGCGCGTTGCTGACCAGCTTAGAGGTGATGTCGACAATTTGGATCATGCGGTCATAGGCCATGCGCGTGGGGCCAATCACGCCCAGCGTGCCCACAATCTGACCGTCCACTTCGTAAGGTGCACTGACGACAGATAGCTCCTCAAAAGGCACGATTTGGCTTTCACCGCCGATATAAATGCGCACACCTTCAGCTTGGCTAGACACGTCTAATAAGCGCATAAGCTGTGCTTTTTGTTCAAACAAGTCAAACGCACGGCGCAGTTGGCCCATGTCGGTAGAAAAATCGCTCACTGCCAGCAAGTTGCGCTCGCCTGAGATGACCACCTCAGCGTCGCCCTGCCCCATGGCCTCGCTGCTGACCTGCACTGCTGCTTGCATCAGCGTAGCAATCTCGCTGCGCAGCTGTTCAATTTCATTTTTCAGCTTCTCACGCACCTGCTCTATGGTAAGGCCTGCATAGTGCTGGGTGATGAAGTTGCTGGCCTCTATCAGCTCGCTTTGGGTGTAGTCACGCTCAGTAAAGATCACGCGGTTTTGCACGTCGCCATCGGGCGCGACGATGATGACCAAAATGCGTTTTTCGGACAAACGCATAAATTCAATATGCCGAAACACCGAGCTGCGGCGCGGTGCCATCACCACGCCGACAAACTGCGACAGGTTAGACAGCAGCTGCGCTGCGTTGGTAATGACCTTTTGCGGCTGCTCGGCGGCCAAAGTGGGCCGGGCAAACTCTTGGCGGTTGGCGGTCAGCATGGTGTCCACAAACAGCCGGTAGCCCCGCGCGGTGGGTATGCGCCCAGCCGAGGTGTGGGGCGATGCAATCAGGCCCAGCTCTTCTAAGTCGCTCATCACATTGCGGATGGTGGCGGGCGACAAGTCTAGCCCCGAGGCGCGCGACAGCGTGCGCGAGCCAATGGGCTGGCCGTCGGCAATGTAGCGCTCTACCAGCGCCTTGAGCAACAGCTTGGCGCGGTCATCGAGCATGAAATTTCGCAGTCTGCATATTTATGGCCATTTTAATGTTGTAATTTACCAATGTCTAAGCCACAAGCTTCCCAATTTCGCCATGTTGCACTGATTGGTAAATACCACGCCAGCAGCGGGCCGGGTGCACGCGATATTTTGTTGGACATTGCACGTTTTTTAGAGCGATCGGGCCTTGAGGTGGCGCTAGAAAAAGACACTGCCGCCTACACTGGCATTAACCACTACCCCAGCCTGGATGTCAATGGCATTGGCGCGCAATGCGACTTGGGGCTAGTGGTAGGCGGCGATGGCACCATGCTGGGCATTGGCCGCCAGTTGGCGCGCTTTGGCGTGCCGTTGATAGGCATTAACCAAGGCCGCTTGGGGTTTATTACCGACATTGCGCTTGAAGATTACCAAAGCGCTTTAGCCCCCATGCTCAAAGGTGAATATGCGCAAGACAGCCGCAGCCTGATGCATGGGCAGGTAATGCGCGATGGGCGCTGCGTGTTTGATGCGCTGGCCATGAACGATGTGGTGGTCAACCGTGGTGCCACAGCGGGTATGGTAGAGCTGCGGGTAGAGGTAGATGGCCGCTTTGTGGCTAACCAACGGGCTGATGGCTTGATCATTGCATCACCTACCGGATCTACCGCGTATTCGATGTCTGCTGGTGGGCCGATCATGCACCCGTCGATTGCGGGCTGGGTGATGGTACCAATTGCTCCGCATAACCTATCAAATAGGCCACTAGTCCTTGGAGATACTGCTCAGATAGCTATTGAAATAGTAGCGGGACGCGATGCCAGCGCTAATTTTGATATGCAGTCTTTAGCCTCATTGCTGCATGGCGACCGTATTTTGGTGCGCCTGTCTGAGCACAGCGTGCGGTTTTTGCACCCGATGGGCTGGAGCTACTTTGACACGCTGAGGCGCAAATTGCATTGGAATGAGGGAGGCGTTTGACGTGGCACTGCGACGCATGAACTTGCGCGATTTTGTGATCGTGCATGAACTAGAACTTGATTTGCTAAGCGGCTTTACCGTGCTAACGGGCGAGACTGGTGCAGGTAAATCTATTTTGATCGACGCACTGCAACTGGTGCTGGGCAGCCGTGCTGACGCAGGCGTGGTACGCGAGGGCGCTACACGCGCTGAGATCAGCGCTGAGTTTGACGCGCCCAGTTGGTTAGGCGGCTGGCTTGCAGAGTCTGGCTTCAACCCGGCTAGTGCCACTGATAGCGACAACAACGCTCTGCTGATTCGCCGCACAGTCGATGCGCAGGGCAAAAGCCGCGCTTGGATCAACGGCAGCGCCGCCACTGCCGGCCAACTGCGCGAGGTGGCTGACCATTTGGTAGACATCCACGGCCAGCACGCTTGGGCCGCACTGACCCGCGCCGACGAAGTGCGTGGCCTGCTGGATGCTTATGGCTCTATCAGCAGCAAAGAAGTAGCCGCCGCTTACAGTGCATGGAAAACATCACTTAAAACCTTGCACGAAGCACGCAGCGCACAAGCTAGCATAGAAACCGAGCGCGAGCGCCTAGCCTGGCAAATTGGCGAGCTAGCCAAGCTGGCCCCAGCAGCCGATGAATGGGCTAGCCTGAACACTGAGCACAGCACCCTAGCCCATGCGCAAGAGCTGCTAGATGCCGCACACCAAGCTGTAGAAGCCCTAGAAGGCGATGCGAATGGCGCAACGTCGGCCATTGCCAAGGCCCAGCAGCTGCTACAAAATAAAGAGCTAGTTGAGCAAGAGTTTAAAGCGCTAGCCGAGGTTTTGGCACAAAGCTTAGCGCAGGTAGAAGACGTAGTGCACAGCCTGCACGCCTACACCCGCAAGACCGAGCCTGACCCGCAGCGCCTTGGCCAATTAGATGATCGCATGACACTGTGGATGCAGCTAGCGCGCCGCTACAAACGCACACCCGCTGAGCTGCCATCGCTGCTAGCACTCTGGACGACAGATCTGGCCAAGCTAGAAGCCGCCAGCGATATTGCCGCGCTAGAAGCGGCTGAGCGTACAGCCCATGCTGCGTTGACCGCAGCCTGCAAAACTCTTAGCACCCAGCGCCGCAAGGCCGCGCCCAGACTGTCCAGCGCCATCACACAAGCCATGCAAGGCTTAGGCATGCAGGGCGGAAAATTTGAAGTGGCCTTAACAGCACTGGATGAGATAGCTGCGCACGGCGCAGAGACGGTTGAGTTTTTAGTAGCAGGCCACGCAGGCAGCACGCCCCGCCCTGTGGGTAAAGTGGCCTCAGGCGGCGAGCT
Source organism: Polaromonas sp. (assembly GCA_043747295.1). Classification (GTDB taxonomy): domain Bacteria; phylum Pseudomonadota; class Gammaproteobacteria; order Burkholderiales; family Burkholderiaceae_C; genus JAAFIP01. Next base: position 27,225 of record JAYTPK010000128.1, read on the forward strand.
ATCTCGCATCGCGTTGGCTATTGCTGTAACAACAAGCCAGCTGGGCAAAGCGCAAACTTTGATTTTTGACGAGGTAGATTCGGGCGTGGGTGGTGCAGTGGCCGAGACGGTGGGCCGCCTAATGAAGCAATTAGGCAAAGACCGCCAAGTCATGGCGGTGACCCACCTGCCGCAAGTGGCCGCGTGTGCAGATCAGCACTTGCTGGTGTCTAAACAACTTAAAGCTAAACAAACCGCTAGCGACGTGCAAGACATTGCAGGCGAACAGCGCGTGGCGGAGATTGCGCGGATGTTGGGTGGTGAAAAGCTATCTAACACTACGCTGGCGCATGCCAAAGAGATGTTGGGCATGGCTTAGACTCTGTTTAATGAGTTTTAGTGATGGAAAGTGCTTGTAGTCCAAGTATTTACTGGTTAAGTAGCTATTAAATATATAGCATTCCACTTTAGCCGTCACGCTCAACCCTCAGTCTAGTATCTGTAACACTGCGGCGTAAACTTATAAACGTCACTGTAGTTACCTCTAAACCCGTTATCATTTACACATGACTACACAAGCGATCGAGGTGGTTTTAATCACTGGCATGTCAGGCTCTGGCAAGTCGGTGGCTTTGCATGCGCTGGAAGATGCACATTACTACTGCGTAGACAATTTACCACCTGAACTGTTAGGTGCTTTTATCGAGGTGGAAAAATCTCACAATGTGTACAAAATCGGTATCGCTGTAGACGTACGCAGCGCCAAGTCCCTACCACTGCTGCCGACTCAAATCTCCCAACTCCGCGAGCGTGGTGTAATTGTGAAAACCGTGTTCTTAGACGCTAGCACCGACACATTAGTCCATCGATTTTCTGAAACACGCCGTAAACATCCGCTGTCCAATAACGACCAAGAAGACCAGCGCCACGCGCTGATGGATGCTATTGAAATGGAGCGTGATTTGCTAGCTGATTTGCGACAAGATTCGCACGTGATAGACACTAGCTTGATCCGCTCTAATCAACTGCAAAGTTACGTTAAAGCACTCCTGTCTGCACCAGCTAAGCAACTGACCTTGGTGTTCGAATCGTTCGGGTTTAAACGTGGCATACCGACAGATGCAGATTTTGTATTTGATGTACGTATGCTGCCTAACCCCTATTACGAGCTAGCGCTGCGCCCGCTGACCGGTAAAGATACGCCCGTAGCGGATTTTTTAAAGCATCAGGCCAGCGTGGGCCAAATGCTAGAGCAAGTTCAAACCTTTTTAAGCCATTGGCTGCCCAGTTTGACGCACGACCACCGTAGCTACGTGACGGTGGCCATTGGTTGCACTGGCGGCCAACACCGCTCGGTGTACATAGCCGAGCAACTGGCGCAATACTTCTCCAAAGACTGGAGCACGCTCAAACGCCACCGCGAGATTGATGGGCATATCTTTGCTGCAAGCGTGAATTAGCATGTAGTGCATGCAAGTTCAATGCGCTTTAGTTCAATGCGCTTTAGTTCAATGCGCTTCTTCATTTAGCGACTAGCCATTTTCTGATCGGCGCAGGCAGCCCCGTTTGTGCTATTGCATCGGGTGCTACCCATATGCTAGCGCTGTCAGCATCGGCTACTGGCGATGCTTTTGCTTTCCACACCAGTTGTACCACATGCAAATGCATATCGCGGTGCGTCAGCACATGCAAAAATGCAGGATGCTCAATGCACGCTGTTTGCTGTGCAGGTGTAAGGGTGACCATCAGTGCCTCGCGGCTTGCGTGCATCGGCAAACTGTACAAACCTGCCCACACCCCGGGCACAGGGCGCTGCTGCAAAAACACTTCACCATTCGCACGCTGCGCTTGCAGCAGCCACCACGACTGGCTGCTGCGTTTGAGCTTGCGTGTTTTCACCGGGTAGTGCTCGGGCTTGCCTTGCTGCTGCGCCACACAGGCGCTGGCCAGCGGGCACAACAAGCAGCTAGGTTTGCGCGACGTGCAAACAGTGGCACCCAAGTCCATCATGGCTTGGGTGTGTCGCGGCATTTGTGCAGCAAGATCGCGGGTGGGCAATAAGTCTGTGGCTTGGTCCCACAAAGCGCGCTCATTTGCGGCCACGGCCAAGTCTTTGTCAAAGCCCAGCAGACGGGTCAGCACACGCTTCACGTTGGCATCCAAAATAGCCACACGCTCGCCATAACAAAACGCAGCTACGGCAGCGGCAGTAGACCTGCCAATGCCGGGCAAGGTTTGCAGTAGCTCAGCCGTGCGCGGAAACTGCCCGCCAAAATCGTTTACCACTGCCTGCGCGCAGCGGTGCAAATTGCGTGCACGGGTGTAGTAGCCTAGGCCGCTCCACAATGCAAGCACATCATCCAGCGGTGCTGTGGCTAAACTGGCCACGGTAGGAAAGCGCTGCAAAAACCGTGGGTAATAGTCCAGCACGGTAATCACCTGCGTTTGCTGCAGCATGATCTCTGACAACCACACGCGGTAGGGGTCGCTGGTGCCCTGCCAGGGCAGGCCACTGCGGCCATGCTGGGCCTGCCAGGCCAACACGCGGCTGGCAATAGATGGGCTGCTCACTGGCGTGACAGATAACGCTGCAAACTGCGCAGCTTAAGCCGCGCGGGCGTGGGCCGTGACGCGCGCTTGGAGGTGCACTTTGTCTTGCTCATCTGCTGGGATGTCGACCAAATGTGCAGTCAACTCGCTCAGCTTGGTATCTAGACCCGTCAGATGCCGCTCTTGGCCATCAATCTCACCAATACGCTCATCCAGCGTGTTAGCTGCGTCTTGAATACGGTCAATGGCTTCTAAACGGCGAGCGAAGTTTTTACGGCGCTCGCGCAGTTGCGCATCTAGCTGCGCTGCAGCCGATTTGTTCCACAACTCTACCTCACCCAGTGCGGTTTCGTACACCACACGCAAGCGCGTAGCCAGTGCCCGCACTAAACGGTCGGCAAACTCAGGTTGCGCTAGGCGCAAGGTGTTGCCAATACCTAAATATTGCAAATGGCTGCGCTCTACCAAGTCTAGGTCGCGCTCGTAGCGGGCCAGCTCAGGCTCGCGAGGGGTTTGTAGCGAAAAGCCAAACTCTGCATTGAGCTGCTTAAAGCTGGTGTTCAGCATGGTGTGGATTTCGCTGTTAATGCCCTTGGCATGCGACAGCACATCACGCAAACGCCCAAACGTGTCGTTATAGGCCTTGCGCACACCAAGCTTTAGGCCTGGCTGGCGCAGTGCATCATTGAGCTGGCGCAACTCAGCTTTCAGGGTGGCGCTGCCCAAGGCTGAAAACACTTCGCGCAGCAGTTTTAAGTGAATAGCGCGCACTGCATGAATACGTGCGGCGCTGGAGTCAAACTCGGTCTGCTCCGCTTCAATGCGCGAGCGCATGTGTTTGATAACCGTTGTATTTTTACCACGCAAACCGCGCAATTCAATCATTTGCTCGGCCAAATCTCGGCGCCGAATATTGATCACACGGCCCGTTTCGTGGCGCAACTCAGCAATACCGGTGGACATGGCGCTACGCAAAATCTGTCTGCGCTGGCCCAGCATGCCTTCGCTCAAGGCTTTCTCTATCAAAGGTAACTGGCTAGCTTGTAACAACGCATCATCACCAGTGACTTTAGCGACCAAGCCTTTTTGCGCCGACACCGGAATCACTTGGTGGGCTGGCAGTTGCAAAATATCGGCGGTGCTACAGCGCTGGCGCTCAATGTTGGCGTAGATTTGTTCAGGGGTGGACAAGGCGTCCCACATGGTGTCGATTTTGTTCAACACCACCAGACGTGAAGCGTTGTCTGTAGTCTCGGTGATCAAATGCTCGCGCCAAATCGCCATATCAGATTTGGTCACGCCGGTATCAGCCGCCAATATAAACACCACTGCGTGGGCTTGAGGAATCAAACTCACAGTCAGCTCAGGCTCAGCACCAATCGCGTTCAAACCGGGTGTGTCCAAGATCACCAAACCTTGCTTAAGCAAGGGGTGCGCAATGTTGATCAGTGCATGGCGCCAGCGCGGTACTTCAACCAAGCCTGCAGCGTCCACCATTGGGTTGTCGTCGGGTGTTTCATCATGCCAAAACCCTAGCGCGCGGGCCTCGTCTTTGCTGACCTTGCGCACCTCAGCGACTTTTTCAAACGCTTGCGCCAGTTGCGCCGCGTCGTTCACATCCAAATCAATACGCGTCCATTTCTCGGGGGCAGCGCGCCATTCCATCAGTGCTTGCGGCTTCAGTCGCGACTCAATGGGCAGCAAGCGCAGGCACGGTGGCACCTCTGCATCCCATCCCAGCTCCGTCGGGCACATCGTAGTGCGCCCTGCGCTAGCGGGCATGATGCGGCGACCATAGGATGCAAAAAATATCGAGTTGATGAGCTCAGATTTACCGCGCGAAAACTCAGCCACAAACGCCACCATGACTTTGTCTGAGCGCATCTGATTTTCTAGGCGCTGCAGGCGCTCTTCCACAGCAGAGTCCAGCAGCTCATGGTCACGCATCCACTCAGATAAAAGTTTCAGGCGCAGCGCAAACTCGCGCCGCCACACGCCGTGCGAGTCAAAGTCCTCGTTAAAAGATGGGGTACCTAAAGAGGTGGTTTCGCGGCTGTCTACGTTAGTCTGCATATGTATTTAATATAACACTGGGCATGGTTTTCGTACATTCTAAAAAAACGAGGCTATGCTGGCTTCAGGCCTAGTATTTTTGACAATTCGAGCAAAAAAAGCTGCTCCTTTGGCCCTGTTTAAGCAATTTTATAGGGGCTGCACACACTCTGCAGGCCTGCCCCGCGCGGCCGTACACATTAGCCTGCAGCTGAAAATACCCAGTTTTACCGTCAGCGCTAGAGAAATCGCGCAGAGTGCTCCCCCCCTGTCGCAAGGCGTCTTGCAGCACCTGCACAACGGCTTGGTGCAGCCTTGCTGCACGAGGCACGCTGATGTTGCAGGCACGCACGGTAGGCCGAATACCCGCTAGAAACAAAGCTTCTGAGCAATAAATATTGCCCACACCTACGACAATGTCTCCCGCTAGCAGCACCTGCTTGATAGCCGTTTTGCGTTGGCGCAAAGCCGCATAAAAATGCTGCGCGTCAAACGCATCGGTCAGCGGCTCAACACCCAAGCCACCCAAAAGCTTAGTAGCGACGGGGTCGTCTTGGCTTTGGGCATACACCACCGCACCAAAACGGCGCGGGTCGTATAAGCGCAGTACGCCTCGAGTTGTGGCCATATTGAAATGGTCGTGTTTGCCCATTGCAGGCGCTGTGGGTGAAAAATTAAGCGACCCAGACATACCCAAATGCACCAGCAGCAAGCCCTGGGGCTGAGTGCTAGGCGCGGCCAAGTCGATCAATAAATATTTTCCACGCCTGCGCACACCAGTGACAGTGCGGCCTTGTAGATCATCAGGATCTATACCCAAAGGCCAGCGCAGCGGCTTACCCATGTCTATCGTACGGATTTGCGCGCCCTCGATACGGCTAGCAAAACTTAATCGGGTGACTTCAACTTCGGGCAATTCTGGCATGCATGGATTATCATCGTTCTATGACATTGCCACTGCCTGCACTTTTAGCCCGCCCCATCACTTTCAACGACGCGCGGCCACCTGCACGGCTTGGCAACAAGCTAATTGCCCTGCTGATGGGTTCTTCGCTGTTTGCCGTGTTGCCAGCTTGGGGCCAAACCACCGCCCTGCCTTCTGGCACCACCGCTACAGACTCAGTCAGTAATTCCAAAATAGACAGTGATCTCTTCTACCAATTATTGCTAGGCGAGATCAATATCAACAATGGTGATGCCAATACTGGTTTTGCCTATCTGCTAGACGCAGCGCGTAAAACCAACGATGCACGCCTGTATGAGCGCGCCCTGGATGTAGCGCTTAACGCCCGCTCGGGCGAGGCCGCACTGCAAGCCTCGCGCGCTTGGCGCCAGGCACAACCTGGCTCTGTCTTAGCCAGTGAACGTTTGTTTCAGGTACTGGTTGCGTTGAGCAGACTGCCCGAAAGTGTTGAGCCACTACGCGCTTTACTTGCCAATGCACCGGCAGCGCAACGCGCCGGTGTGATTGCGCGCGCTGCTGCATCCTACAACCGCGCTGGCGACAAAAAGCTAGCCGCCACCACTGCAGAACAAGCTTTTGCTGATTTCATTAGCACCAACACGTCCAGCACGGCCAACCCCGCACTGACAGCGCAAGCTTGGGTAGCTATAGGCCGCCTTCGCTTAGCTGCAGCAGACGTGCCTGGCGCACTAGACGCTGCACGCCAATCGCAGACTGCGCAATTGGGCTTTGAAGGTGCAGCACTGCTAGCACTAGACATCATGGACCCTAAACAACCGCTGGCTGAGACTCTGGTTAAACGCTATTTAGACAGCGACAAACCGCGCCACGAAATACGCATGGTCTACGCCCGGGTGCTGCTAGACACCCAACGCAACGCCGAGGCGGCCGCGCAAACGCAAATGGTCACGCGCGACCAACCCAGCTATGCCGACGCTTGGCTGGTGCAAGGCACCTTACAGCTACAAGACAACCAGCTAGCACAGGCTGATACGTCACTTAAACGCTATGTGGAGCTGGCACAAACTAAAGAAGGTGACGATAGCTCTGCCTTGTCCCCCGAGCGCCAAAGGGGCTTAACACAAGCCTATTTGTCACTCGCCCAACTGGCCGAGAAGCGCAAAGACTTTGCGCTGGCCGAGAGCTGGATTGCCAAAATCGATAGCCCCCAAGCATTGGTCAGCGCGCAAAGCCGCCGCGCCTCTATCTTGGCCAAGCAAGGCAAGATGGACGAGGCTCGCAAGCTGCTGGCCAGCCTGCCAGAGCGCAGCGACGAAGACCGGCGCATGAAAATTATGTCTGAAGTGCAACTGCTGCGTGACAACAAAATGTACCAAGCTGCCTACGACCTGCTGCAACAAGCTATAGCCACCTACCCCACAGAAATTGACCTGCTATACGACCAAGCCATGCTGGCTGAAAAGTTAGACCGCTTTGCTGAAATGGAGCGCCTACTGCGCCAGTTGATAGCCGCAAAACCCGACAGTGCGCAGGCCTACAACGCATTGGGCTATTCAATGGCAGAGCGAAATGTACGCTTGCCCGAGGCTAAACAACTGATCCAAAAAGCCCTTGAATACGCACCCGCAGACCCCTTCATTACAGATAGCTTAGGTTGGGTAGAGTTTCGTATGGGTAACTTAGCGCAGTCTATTCAAACCCTGCAAAAGGCCTATCAAGGTAAACCTGACGCAGAAATCGCAGCCCATTTGGGTGAGGTGTATTGGGCAGCAGGCCAGCGCAGCAAAGCCATCGCTATCTGGAAAGAAGGCATGCTGCTGAATGCCGAAAACGATACCTTGCAGCAAACGCTCAAGCGTTTGCGTGTGAAGCTGTGATGCCTCTAAGCCGCTGGCCACGCTGGGCGCAGTGTGCAGTGAGATTGTTTTACCTGCTAGTTACTATTAATTTAATAGCGGCTTGTGCAGTAAATACTTGGACTACAGGCCAAAACAGCAACAAAAATGATGTCAATGCTGTAGCGAGTGGCCCCATCACGGGCCGCATCAGCCTGCTAGTGCAAAGTGAACCAGTGCAGTCGTTTGCAGGCAGTTTTGAACTGATGGGCAGTGCCGATACCGGCAGCTTGACCCTCATCACGCCCCTAGGGTCGACTGCTGCCGTACTGCGCTGGAGCCCTGGCTTAGCGCAGCTAGACGATGGCAGCAAAAGCCAAGACTACCCTTCGGTTGCGGCCATGATGCAGCGCACCACTGGTGCTGCAGTGCCCATAGAGGCTTTATTTGCATGGCTCAACGGCCAGCCAAGTGATGTCGCAGGATGGCAGGCTGATTTGTCACGCCACGGCGAAGGCCGCATCAGCGCGCAACGCAATGACCCGGCCCCGCCCGCACAGCTGCGCATTGCATTAGATAAATAAAACGCTGCGCTACGCCCAATTTTTTCTAGTATGCAAGCCCTATACGACCTGCCAGCTCCGGCCAAGCTGAACCTGTTTTTGCACATTACTGGCCGTAGATCTGACGGCTACCATTTGCTGCAGTCAGCCTTTATGTTGATCGACTGGTGCGACACTGTGCACCTAGAGTCGTGCACAGATGGCAGCATTAGCCGTGAAGACTTGCCCAGCGTGGAACAGCAGCCGTCCAACACGTGCACGGCACACACCGAGGTTTTGCCCAACGAGGACCTGTGCGTGCGCGCCGCCCGCGCGCTGCAAGCAGCCACGGGTACGCTGCAGGGCGTGCATATTCGCCTTCATAAGTGCATACCCACGCAAGCCGGCATGGGCGGCGGCTCATCTGATGCCGCCACTTGCCTGTTGGGTTTAAACAGGCTGTGGAATCTACAACTTAGCCGCGCGCAATTGCAGCAAATTGGCCTGCAATTAGGCGCTGATGTTCCGTTTTTCTTAAGCGGTGGTCATGCATGGGTAGAGGGCATTGGCGAACAGCTGACACCCATCAACCTACCCCCGGCGCGTTTTGTGGTGTGCAAGCCACCTACAGGGGTGTCAACGCCTGCAATTTTTACACACCCAGACTTAGAGCGTGATTGTGCCCATGCTATAATCTCAGGCTTTGTTGCAACGCTCTACGACTTTGGTCGCAACGTTTTGCAGCCGGTAGCTGAACTGATCAATCCGCAGGTAACGCAAGCGCTTAACGCGCTGCGCCAACAAGGGCTAAACCCCCGGATGACTGGCTCAGGCAGTGCAGTGTTTGCTAGACTTTCGGGCGACGAAAATCTAGCGTCAGTGCCACCCGGCTGGCAGCAAACTGTGTGCAGTAACTTAAGCGCTCACCCACTATCTGATTGGGCGCTTTAATTAGGCTCATAACACGAGGGTGTTAAGCGTTGTACACACGGGGCAGTTCAAGGTCAACGCAAGTTGGCTTGCAAAGTTTTTTGGGGATTAGCGAAATCTAATTCCTGTAGGGGAGTCGCCAAGTTGGTTAAGGCATCGGATTTTGATTCCGACATGCGAAGGTTCGAATCCTTCTTCCCCTGCCAAACCTTTTGACTAGTCTTTTTCTTTTTGAAAAATACTTTCTCACGCATCACATCTTATGAGCGCACTGCATCCCGACTTCATGGTATTTACCGGCAACGCCAACCCTGTGATGGCGCAAGAGATTGCCGCGCATCTGAACATCAGCTTGGGTGCGGCTTCAGTAGGCCGCTTCTCTGACGGTGAAGTCACTGTAGAGATCAACCAAAACGTGCGTGCACGCGACGTGTTCGTAGTGCAGTCTACTTGTGCCCCCACTAACGATAATTTGATGGAACTGCTGGTGATGGTTGACGCGCTCAAGCGTGCATCCGCTGAGCGCATCAGCGCTGTCATCCCCTACTTTGGCTACGCCCGCCAAGACCGTCGCCCACGCTCTACCCGCGTGCCCATCACGGCCAAAGTGGTGGCTAACTTGCTACAAACCGTGGGCGTGTCGCACATCCTCACGATGGATTTGCATGCTGACCAAATTCAAGGCTTTTTTGATATTCCAGTTGATAACATTTATGCCTCACCCGTCCTGCTGAACGACCTGCGCAAGCAAAACTACGAAGACCTCATCGTGGTGTCGCCCGATGTGGGCGGCGTGGTGCGTGCGCGTGCTCTGGCAAAGCAACTAGGCTGCGATTTGGCCATTATCGACAAACGCCGCCCTAAGGCCAACGTGTCTGAAGTGATGCACGTGATTGGCGAGATTGATGGCCGCAACTGCGTCATCATGGACGACATGATCGACACCGCTGGCACCTTGGTGAAAGCGGCTGAGGTGCTCAAAGAGCGCGGCGCTAAAAAAGTCTACGCTTATTGCACCCACGCTGTGTTCTCTGGCCCTGCTATTGACCGCATTACCAAAGGTGGCGCGCTAGACGAAGTGGTCATTACCAACACTATTCCGTTGTCTGAGTCTGCCAAGGCCTGCAATAAAATTCGCCAATTGTCGGTCGCGCCGCTGATTGCTGAGACTATTTCTCGCATCGCCAAAGGCGAGTCAGTGATGAACCTGTTTTCTGAACAAGAAAATTTATTTTAATATTATTTTGAAATGTTGCACTTGAGGCTAGTCGCTTCAAGTCACCAGGCTGGCAGAGCCTTTAAACCTGCCCGGCTGGTATGCCGCAAAACTACCAAGTTGCTGCCTAGTGTGCGCAGTGCAAACCAAAAGTTTCACTCAGCATTTTGAGCAGCGTTTATTAGTCGAAGCATCACTGGTCGCGGTGCGCTTCTTTAGGAGTTAATTATGAAATTTGTCGCTTTTGAGCGCTCTAAGCAAGGTACGGGTGCGAGCCGCCG
>JAYTPK010000129.1:0-5454 GCA_043747295.1 Polaromonas sp.
TTCTTGATTTTAGAAGGTCTGCTTTCAGGCAGGAAACGGCTGATGTTGCCGAAGGGTCGGCGGCCAGTGTGCCGTTGGTGCACAAAAATGATGCCGAACCAAAATCAGGGCCTACCAGATCAGTAGCTAGTACATTGGTGCCTTTGGCTGTTGCCCCAGCTGTAGCGCTGCAGGTCTTGCCCGCAACCACCCAGGTTACGGTGGCAGCTTGGCAATCCCCTGTCGCGATTGGCGCAACGGACGCAGTGGGTGCATCCGGGGTGGTGAGCGTAGTAGTTGTGCTGGTTGAAGGAGGCGTGCTGAGCGTAACAGCCGCCGTGGGCGTTATTTGAGAGCCTGGTGTATCCGCTGCCGCTGGGCCAGACTCGCTAGCACCGCCACCTCCGCAGGCTGAAACTAGCGCCAGCATAAACACCATAGAGGTGCAATGGATTAAATGTAGTTTTTTGCTCATCATTTTTTTCGTTCCTAAATTTTTTTAAAGCGCTAGTAGTAGTTGACAACGACAGAGTGCTTGTCTCGAGAAACACCATAGAAGCTACACATCACCCCGCGCGGGGCGGGCTCCATCATGGCGGTGTAGTGATTTGCACCGGGAGGTATAGCTGGGCCTTCTTGAAAAAACAACTTTGGGCACCAGTCCACAGAAGCCTTGACAGTTCCGTTGGGGTTGCGTCCGCCGCCGCAAAACCCTTGCGCCTTCCAGCCGCATCCACCGTTGGCGTGGCCGCCAGTTTCTGCAGCAGTTTTAGCTTCGGCAGCTTGGCAACAAACAGCCTCAGTGGTTTTTGACTGAAGGTAGTAAGGCGCAAGGCCTTCTTTTGACCGGTAACCGTTGATGAGCTCCAAGCAATATTCGGATACATCGACAGCGCCAGTGTCTGGGTCAGCTGACATCGCTTGTACCTGTCCTACACCAGTGCAAGTTGGCCCAGCTGCTGTAGTAGCAGTTGAGCCAGTGGTACCTGTTGAGGCAGTGGTACCAGTGGATGCTGTAGAACTGCTTGTTGTGGTCGTGCTAGTTGATGTAGTAGTTCCAGGCGCTACGGCACCTGTAGTGCTGGCGGCTGAGTCTGACCCACCACCGCTACCGCAGGCTGCCATTTGCGCAGCCATCAATACTGCAGCTATACATGCTGAAATTCGTAGAATATTTTTGCGCATCAATGTGTTCCCTTCATAGACCTTTAAGCCAACGAAAGAATCATGCATTGAATACACGTCTAAACGTCAATTGCGTTCCATGACAATTTTGACATCTAGTTATCGTTTGTAAAAAGTGTGCCCACTGCGTATGCATTCGGCGAGCCGCGCAACAGCTAAAACTGCGGTTTGGATACCTAGTAGGTGCTTTTGCAGTGGTTTGGTAATAAAAACAGGCTATAGTCCAAGCATTCATTACTTATGCAGCTATTATTTTAATAGCATAAGACCTGTTTATTTTTTTACTGTGAGGCATGCATCATGCGCATATTATTTGGCTTAGGCGGTCTGTTGGTGGTGTTGGCTATTGTTGCGGTGCTGTCTAAAAAGCAGCTCAGCGCTGTTAACGACATCAAGCTTCCTACACCCACAGATGCCAGTGTGTCGGTCAATCCGAACGCTACCGTCAAAGAGCAAAGCCAGCAAATTCAGCAGCAGTACAAACAGGCCATTGAAACGGCTGTGCAGCAGCCGCGCGCGATGCCGGATGACAAATAACTGATCAAATAGGCCTGTAGTCCAAGTATTTATTGATTGAGCAGCTATTATTTACATAGCGTGAAGCTAGTCAAACCATAAAGTTTTCTATCTTCACAGCTTATAGCTGGGTTAATAGCCGCAGCCAGTTTTCCAAGTTTGGGTCGGCACTCCCGCACTGACTCGCAGGCTTTCCATCAGCGCCTCATCTTCAACCAGGCTGCTAGCGCTGTGCTTTTTAAAGTGCAGGTAAATGGAGCACAAGCCGCCTTTGCGCAGAGGACTGCCAGGCGCGTTCGTATTTATGCTGTCGTTCAGCCATTCATCGCGCAACTGAGTCAACTGGGTTGTAGTGAGTGCTTTGGGTGCAGCAGTTTCGGCTAGCTGCTCCATTTGCAAATACATGCTCATGCGAAAGCCGTTGCCCATTAAGGCGCCGTACAAAGAGTTTGAGGTTTCTTTAAGCTCTGGAGGTATCACAATACCTTTGATTTTATTTTCGTTCCACACGTTGTCTGTCAAAGTAGCGCGGCCATAGGCCCAAGCGTAACCATACTCCATTAAAAATTTTGGCTGATCATATTTGAGAGTAGTAAGACCTGTTTTTACGGTGTTGGCCTCAGGTAGTGAGCCCTTGGTGGTCAGACGCAATAGGACAGACAATGCATTGTGATTAAAGTAGCGGTTTTCAATCAAAGTGCCCAACATGTATTCGCCCACTCGGGTGGCGTTGCTTTTGTTGATACGTGACATGCTGGGGTCAAAGGTGGCGCCTATCCAAAACCATGCCAGGCGGATAGAGTCCTCCTCTTCAACAGCAGATCGAACAGGATCAATACTGTTTTGTGCAAAAACCGGAAAACCCAAGCTGGCTAAATTGGCCTTAAAACTGCCTTTTAAGTTATCGCTGATCAGCATAGTGCGGCCAGTGTCGCCTACCTCCCACAGCGCGGACGGCAGCATAGGAAAGTTTTCGCGCGTTTTCATCACGCTAAAAGCTGCTTCAGTGGGGTTGTCTAAATACGAAAAAGCCACTGCACCTTTCGCAAAAGTGTTCAGCTTGCCGGTGTAATCTAGGCGCATCATGTGCTGGCCCATCAACGCGGATAAAAACTTGTTTTTGTTAAAGTCATCGGTCTTGTCGCACGTAGAGGAAGGCGTAACAACTCCCGTAGTGGCGTTGGTGTCGGTCAGTGTGCACTTAAACAAGGGCACAAAAGTTTTGTTACGCGCCTCGTTGTACATTTTCCAAAAATTCAAATTGCTGGGGTTGGCCAGGTAGGCGCTTTGCAGAGCTTGCCACTCTAGTTTGTTGGCTGCATCTTTTGTGTCGTGGGCTATGTCAGCTGTCCAGTCGTTAAAGGTGCCTTCTTTTGCGCCGTGGTGTACGTCAGCTGACCATTTTGGATACAAAATCCCGGATGGCAACGTGCGCATATTGAATAACTGTGCGTTGCTGCCAGCATCGTTAGTACCTTGGGCAAGGTCGAGTAGCTCCTTTTGGGCTTTCTTGGCTTTTTCTAAGCTGTCGATACGCCCTTCGGTCAAACTAGGCAGAAGCTTTAATGTTTTGATTTGCTGGGCAAAGGCTACATCACGCTTCACTGCTACTAGATAATCTGGTTCAACATCGGTCAGCTCGGGCAGCAAAACGCTGCCGCCTGGCTGCAGCGGGCGGAATGTGCGTGCGTTTTGCACGGGCAGGTTCATCTCGCCGCGCACAGCTTTGATGGCTTGCACCAAGGCCTGGGCTTGTTTGGGGCTAGCACCGTCTATGGTAGCGCGGCGCACTAGGTCAGTGTCGGTACTGCCAATACGGGCCAGGTCAAAAAAGTCAGCGCCGTGGCAGCCAGCGCAGGAGCCTTTGGGGTGAACCGACAAGTCGTCGTTGCGCCACAGCGTTAGCGCCATGTCTTTGGCTTGGGCATTGGTCAAGCCCGTGGTGGGCTCGGTGCCCGTGCCTACTGCAGCGGTGATGGTGACGGTAAGTACTGTTGGCGTGTTGCCTGTAGACGTGGGCGTGCCACCTGCAGCAGCAGGTGTGCCACCGGTGCTGGTGGTTGCGCCGCCCGTAGACGTTGGCGCTGTGGTGTTGTCGGCTGTTGAGCTACCTCCACCACCGCCACCGCAGGCTGCTAACAACGCCACAGCGGTGAACTGCAATACAAGCTTAGGAATATTTAGCATTTTCATAATCAGAAATATAAGGTGCGATGATCTTTGCGTGTAATAAAGTACTCTTAAGATAGAGAAAAAATCACATATGTTTACATTTTAGATAAATTCAGGAGATGAAAGCTATCTGGCAAGCCCGTGGGAACGTGAAAATTCACAAACGGCGCGCTTAAAGAGACAAGCGGTCACTCGGGTAACATTACGGGTTAAGCTGTAGAGTTGGCAGCGGTGTCTGTTTTCTAGCTTTGCCATTTAAGCAACAGGGTTATTTGTGCGTCTCAATTCGATCAAATTAGCAGGTTTTAAGTCTTTCGCTGAACCTACCAACTTTATGTTGCCCGGCCAGTTGGTGGGCGTGGTGGGCCCCAACGGCTGCGGTAAGTCCAACATCATGGACGCGGTGCGCTGGGTGCTGGGCGAGAGCCGCGCCAGCGAGCTGCGTGGCGAGTCGATGCAGGACGTGATTTTTAACGGCACCACCACACGCAAAGCCGCCTCGCGCTCGTCGGTTGAATTGGTGTTTGACAACTCTGACCACCGCGCAGGTGGCCAGTGGGCGCAGTTTACCGAGATAGCGGTTAAGCGCGTGCTCACGCGCGATGGCACCAGCAGCTACTACATTAACAACCAGCCCGTGCGCAGGCGCGATGTGCAAGACGTGTTTTTGGGCACTGGCCTGGGCCCACGCGCCTACGCCATCATTGGCCAGGGCACGATTGCGCGAATTATTGAAAGCAAGCCTGAAGAACTGCGTTTATTTTTAGAAGAAGCCGCAGGCGTATCTAAATACAAAGAGCGCCGCCGCGAAACTGAAAACAGGCTTAGCGATACCCGCGAGAACCTGACCCGCGTGGAAGACATCTTGCGCGAGCTAAACGCCAACTTAGAGAAGCTAGAAAAGCAAGCCGAGGTAGCTCAAAAGTACAACGCGCTGCATGCCGACGTTACGCTCAAGCAGCAGCAGCTATGGTTTTTAAAGCGTGCTGATTCTGAGGGCGATCAAACGCGCATCAAAGCTGAACAAGAAAAAGCAGTTAACGATTTAGAAAGCCGCGTGGCCGATGTGCGCCACATTGAGGCCGAGCTAGAAACCGTGCGCCAAGCCCACTACGCCGCAGGCGACCATGTCAACCAAGCGCAGGGCTTGTTGTACGAGACCAGCTCCGAAGTGGGCCGCCTGGAAGCTGAAATTCGCTTCGTCGTAGAAGGCCGCCAGCGCGTAGAGCAGCGCCTGGTGCAGCTGAAAGAGCAAGTGCTGCAATGGGGTACCCGCAAAGACGATGCGAGCACCGAGATAGAAACCCTAGCCGCACAAGCGATGGACAGCGAAGAAAAATCGCAACTATTGCATGCCCAAGCCGAAGAGCAGGGCGCACGTCTGCCCGAGCTAGACGATGCCTTACGTGCAGCGCAAACCAAAGCCAACGAGCAGCGCGCCAGCGTAGGCAGCGTGCAGCAGCAAATTCAAGTGCTGGCAGCAGACCAGCGCAACATTGACGAGCAAACCCGCAGCTTGACCCTGCGCCGCGAGCGATTGACTGCTGATAAAAATGCACTGGCTTCGCCTGATGAGCAGCGCCTAGTTAATCTGGTAGGGCA
>JAYTPK010000130.1:0-13282 GCA_043747295.1 Polaromonas sp.
GATGCCACCTTGTCATCTACTGGAATTGCAAGCGACTTGTCGCCCTGCTTTAATAAAATGCTCTCAAGACCTTTGTAGTTGCGCGCAAGAAACTTCTCGCGCGGAAAACCCGGCTCGACCGCGGGTTTGCCAGTCAACATACGGAACATGGCTAGAGATAGTGATTCGTAATATTGGCCTTTATACTCGGCCACTAAAGGGATGGAGCGCACTACGCCATCCAGGTCGGTAATAGAATTAAAAAAACCGGCGGTGGGTGCAGATTTAGCCAATAAGTCTATGTTGGATCCAAAGCCAGACCAACTGGTAAATTGAATAGGGCGCCCTGCTAGGGCCTCTTTTTGCATGACTGGATTGGGCAATGTGCCGTTGGTGCGCCCATCACGGTCACTGGTCATGTAATAGCCCAAGACCACGGGTCGCTTTTCTAACGACCGCGCAAACGCCGCGTCGTAGTCCAAGCTGCTTTGGATTTGATTTAACCGTTCAGTAAACCCGGGCTGGTCACGCATTTCCACATCGGCTAGCATGCGCAGGCGCTTAAGCCCAGAGCTCTCGTCGGCTTCTGCAAAAACCACATCAAACCCTACCATCGCAATCTGGTGTTGGTCAAACAGCTCATTCACCAAATCTGCTGTTTTGTTGCGACCCCAAGGCCAGCGCCCTACCTCGGCAAGACTTTTCTCGTCAATGTCTACGATGACGATACGCTCATCCATTGTTTTCGGCATGGTGGCGCGCAAACGCGCGTCATAGATGATGTCATCTAGCCGTTTGAAAACGTTGATGGGTAAAAATTCGCCTGCGTGCAGCAAAGCTACGATCAATGGTAGCAATGTGACGGCAATGCGAGGCCAGTGTTTTAGCAGCGCCTGCATTGCGTCTCCTATGGTGTAGCGAACTTATAAAGCGCAGCGCTATGTGTCACGCTGGCAGGCTGATAGCCTTGGTCAATGGGAGAGGTCAGCTCTGCACAAATTGCATCTGTGTGCCGGCTAATTCCAAAACATCCATGTTCTTCAGCACCAACGGCTCAGCACCAATGGGTGCACCATTCAGTGTGGGACGATTTGCGCCTTCCACATGGGCTACAACGAACCCGTGTGGGCGCTTGGTAATAGCTGCCACAGCCACGCCTGGTTTACCAATGGTAGTCACTACTTTTACCAATGGCACCTCACGCCCGGCAGCAGCGCCCGACAATACTTTGATGGCAGCTGTTCCAGTAGCCACGCCTTCAGTAGCCGCCGCTTCTGGTGCAGCAGCCGGAGCAAAACCAGCCGCGCCAGCTTTCACGATCATGGTTTTCTCAAAATTGGCACTGGCAGCCTCATTGATATACTTGATCTTGTACTTGCCGATTTCAACAGTATCGTTATGTGCCAGCAGCTGTTTTTTAGCAGCTTTGCCGTTGACATAAGTACCGTTGGTGCTGTTGAGGTCTTCCAGGTAAACCTCATTGCCAGTCATCTGCATCACAGCGTGCTCACCACTCACAGCAAGATTATCAATAACGATATCGTTATAAGGCCGCCGCCCGAGCGTGGTCCGGTCCTTGGTAAGTTGGACTTCTTTGATGACGACACCGTCGATCGACACGATCATTTTCGGCATGGCCGACTCCTATTGATATAGATATACATGTAATTCTACTTTCTAAGTAAACGTGACATCAAGCCTCGTTTGCTAGAACCCTCGCGTGCCGAAAACAAAAGCACGGAAATATTATCTCGCCCGCCTGCTTCATTGGCAGCTGCAACTAGTGCAATAGCCTTTTGCTCCATAGTATCTGCGGTTCGCATAATCGCACCAATACCTGCGTCGTCCACCATGTCTGACAATCCGTCAGAGCACATTATGTATACGTCGCCTGGCTCTACTCGGTGCTCGTTGACCTCTAGCAAAACAGTATCTTCTACGCCTAGTGCACGGGTCACGAGGTTTTTATTCAAAGAGGTGGCAGCTTGTTCAGGCGTGATCAAACCAGCATCCATCTGCTCTTGCAATAGAGAATGGTCCTTGGTAATTTGCGTAAATTCTTCGCTGCGCAAACGATAGCAGCGTGAGTCGCCAATATGCCCCAGCATCAAGCGGTTTTCATGGCAAACACCCACCACGAGTGTGGTGCCCATGCCAGCGTACTGAGGATTAGAGTTGGCGGCGTTAAAAATGGATCGGTTTGCGTTATCAACACAAATCTCCATAGCACGCCGTACCTCACGCGCATTGGCAGAGCGCCCCACTTGCGATAGCCAGCGACTCATTTCTGAGCGGATAAATGCCGTAGCCATACCGCTTGCGACCTCGCCAGCGTTATAGCCGCCCATGCCGTCAGCCAATACTGTCAACAGTGTTGGGGCATCGTAGGCGACCGAGTCCTCGTTGTTCTCGCGTGCGAGACCCGGGTCAGTTTGTGAACAGAATTGGTAAATCATGGTGAATTCGTAGCCTACTATAACTAGTTTTAGCTGTCCGAACCCAAAACTGTGGGTTTTGAGACTACGGTTTTGTCAAAGTCTAAAGATTTCGTATCTATTTTACGAGTCGCCGCATAAGCAGGATCGTCTTGCGACTGCGCAGGGCTTATGGGTTGGGTATCAAGGCCCATCTCGGCGATAGCCATACGCAGGTCAGCTGCAAACTTATCGCCATCTTGGTAACGAGTTTCGGGCTTTTTGCTTAACGCCAAAGCTACTATGTTCGCTACCTTAGGGCTGATTTCTGCACGTACAGTGCGGATATCTGCAGCCTCCTCATTGGCAATCTTGTACATCAACTCGGCCATCGAATCGCCACGAAATGGCAGTACCCCAGTGAGCATTTGATAAAGCATAACCCCTAGTGAGTACAGGTCAGAGCGACCATCGACGCGCCTACCGGCAATTTGCTCGGGCGACATAAAACTGGGGGTGCCTAGCACTAGGCCTGTTTTTGTCTTGCTCGAGTCGGTAATACGCGCAATACCAAAATCGGTCACCTTCACGGTGTCGGTGTCTAGTGCGTACATGATATTAGCGGGCTTGATGTCACGGTGCACTACGTTTTGCTTGTGCGCATAAGCCAGCGCTTGGGCTACGCGCTCAACAATCGACAATACCTTGGCGACAGGTAACAATGCGCCTTCTTTGCAAGCATCTACCAAATCCTTGCCTTTGAGAAATTCCATCGCGATAAACGCTAAATCATGCTCCTCGCCCGCATCAAAAATAGTCACAATATTTTGGTGCTGTAAGCGCCCTGCTGTTTCCGCCTCGCGGAAAAAGCGCTCGCGCGCATCTGTCAGCTCGTCACCTTCAAACTCTTGCGATAGCGCCATGGTTTTGATGGCCACCACGCGGCCAATTTTGGGGTCTTTACCCAAATACACTACGCCCATGGCACCCTTGCCAAGTTCTTTTTCGACTTGATAACGTCCTAGCATGGGTTTTTCAACGCCGCCGCCGTCCAGTAGCATTGTGCCCCCTGGATGCGCCCCGCCACCGCCCAAGATTACCGTGTCCGATAGGTTTCTGGCACGGTTGAGCTTGACGTCTAAGCCCTTATATGTTTTGTCTAAGCTGGCCATGTGCTCATAAACCGCTTGGGCTTTATTGAACTGGCGTTTGCGCTCAAAATCTAGTGCCAACTTGCCCATATTGTCCATCAACGCATCGCTCAAAGGAGCGCGGCGGAAACGGTCAAAAGCCATATCAAGCTGGCCTTGAGTTTGCAGCACTAGGCCCATCATGCGGTTAGTTTCAGCGGTTTCTTCGTCTGATTTGAGCTTACCCGCTTCGGTCACAAGAAAACGCTTCGTGGTCAACGCCAAGTGACCAATAACCAGCACACTTGCAGGTAAAACCAATTTCAGCCATGTGGCAGCACTAGACAAAAAGCCAAACTCTAAAGCCAGCAAAAGTGCAAAAAGTGCAGCTGTGGCGATACCTGCCATACCCGCCGACAAACGAGGTAGTGCAAAAACCAAATAGCCAGCCACAAGCAGTAATGCGCCAAACGCAAACCAGACCGCCCAAGTAGGTTCCACGATGAAATGCTCGCTGAGTATGCTAGAAGTAATGTGCGCAATCGCTTCCGCAGGACTCATGTCTTTGGCGGCTGGGGTAGGAAATATATTGCCAACACCAGCTGCCGTGGCTCCAATAATGACGATTTTGTCGGTGTACTTAGAGGTCGGGATTTTGCCTGAGAGCACATCGTAGAAGGAGTCTGCTTGAAAAGCGCGCTTGTCGCCAACGCCCTTATAGAACTGCGGCAGCATAGTTGCGGCCTCATCCGTGCGCACCTTAAGTTTGCCCAGCTGTATCGTTGATTCTGGTCCGTTAAGTTTGATGTCCGTGTTGTTGAGATTCAGGCTTTTGGCGGCTATCAGCAACGACATGGATGGAATAGCTTTGCCGTAGTAATTAATCAACATAGGCTCGCTGCGGACTGCGCCATCAATATCTAAAAGTTGATTGAGGTGGGCTACGCCTGCCGCAGTGTCACCAAATAAGTCTATGGGTTGCTGCCCAGAAATCGCAGGCATAGAAAAACCATCGATTTCGTCAAATGAGTTTTTAAGCGCAAACGCAGGTAGCGGTTTGTCAGGTTTACCTAAGGGCTGACCCATGCTGTATACCGATGGAAGTAACACATTACCAGCTTTGGTCATGCTGGCAGCTAACTTGGCATCGGTATCTAAGGCTTGTTCGGCTTCGGCAATTACAGGTGCTAATTGGTCGCTCAAGGCTGGGTTGTCAGCGTTCGCGGCCACAAGAGACTTCATTTTTTTGATGTACAACAAGCCGCGATCGGTTTGTGGCTCAAAAAAGAATACTGTATTAGCAATCACTTTAGCTTTCGACGCAGCCAGCTTATCGATCAACTGGGCATGCACATCGCGCTGCCAAGGCCAGCGCCCAATGTTGGCGATGCTGACATCGTCGATTGCAATGATGGCAATGCGGTCCGAGGGTTGACGATTCGTACTGGTACTGGAGAAATCGTAAAAGCGGCGCTCAAGGGTGCTCATCAAATCAGTTGTCTGGTGAAGAACCAAAGTGGCAAGCACCACCAACACGCCGACAAACCAGTCGGCGCGCCAAAATTGGCTACGCTGTGATGATGATTTTTCCCCCAAGACTGTCCCGATCTGCGTATTGTCAAAGCGCTTTATCAAGTAAATGCGCTAAGCTGTTGTTACTAGTGATATTTCAGACTTCTACGTTACCAGACAGCGTGTTTTGACACAAGTTAATTTGTCACAAGATAGCTGATGTTTGTTGCAAATAGGCGGCATTTGCCATGCGCTGTGCACAGGCATACGGCACATAAATGCTGTGGCGGCAGGCCAGCATCACACTCCAAATCGAAAAAAGGGCCGCTAGGCCCTTTTTTCAGCACCTATGCTTAATTAAGCAGTCTTCAAGCTGCGCTTTTGCAGCCAGAGGCCTAGGCCAACGACTATGGCTGCGCCGATGACTCCGGCAAACAAGATGGTCTGCTCACCCATTTTGCCAAACAAGCCGATAAATGCGGGGTCGGTTAATAGCATTTCACCGGCAAGAAAGCCTAGTAAAGCAGCGCCTAGGGTAATGATGATGGGAAAGCGTTCCATGACCTTCATGAGCAGCGTAGATCCAAAAATGATCAGGGGGATGCTAATGAGCAGGCCCAGTACCAAAAGTGGAACATTGCCCTTAGCGGCAGCGGCTACGGCCAGCACGTTGTCTAGGCTCATCACCAGGTCGGCAATTAAAATAGTACGGATGGCGGCACCCATGCTGTTAATTTCTTTGCCATGGCCTTCCTCATCACCACCGCCACTGAGCAGATCTACGCCAATGTAAACTAGTAAGAGCGCCCCAATAATCTTCAAATAAGGCATCGCCAACAGTTGAATGGCTACCAGGGTAAGGATAATACGCATTATGATAGCTGCGGCACTGCCCCAAAAGATAGCTTTGTTTTGCTGCTCAGGCTTGAGCGAACGGGCTGCCATGGCAATGACCACTGCGTTATCACCAGATAACACTATGTTAGCCAGCATGATGGTGCCAAAAGCACTCCACACAGCGGCAGAGGCGAGATCGAGTCCAAAAAATACCATAGGGTTACCTTGTCTTTGAGCGAGTCTTGTTGGAATACAAAAAGCGCTTAAACAGCGCTTTTTGATTTTGTGGGGGGCAGTTTAAACGGTTGCAGCCCTGTATTCGTGCGTAATACTGCTTACAGACAGCTTTATGACAGCCAAAAATCCACTAGCTGTCACAAAGCAGGTTGTTAAGTAGATTTACTTCAGCAAGGCTTTCAGCAACTTGGCCATCTCTGACGGGTTGCGAGTGACAGTAAAGCCGCACTCTTCCATCACGGCCAGCTTGGCATCGGCCGTGTCAGCACCGCCGCTGATCAGCGCGCCCGCGTGGCCCATGCGCTTGCCGGGGGGGGCTGTCACGCCAGCGATAAAACCAACGATAGGCTTTTTCATGTTGGCTTTGCACCAACGGGCGGCTTCGGCTTCGTCAGGGCCACCAATTTCGCCAATCATGATGACGGCATCGGTATCCGGGTCGTCGTTAAAGGCTTTCATCACGTCGATGTGCTTTAAACCGTTAATGGGGTCGCCACCAATGCCAACAGCAGTGGATTGGCCTAGGCCAATCTCTGTCAACTGGGCTACGGCTTCGTACGTGAGCGTGCCTGAGCGGCTGACCACGCCAATGCGGCCTTTGCGGTGGATATGGCCAGGCATGATGCCGATTTTGATTTCGTCAGGCGTGATGAGTCCGGGGCAGTTAGGGCCGAGCAGCAACGTTTTTTTGCCGCCAGCGGCTTCTTTGGCTTTCATGCGGTTGCGCAGCTCTAGCATGTCGCGCACGGGGATGCCTTCGGTGATGCAGATGGCTAAATCAAGGTTGGCTTCTACCGCTTCCCAAATGGCAGCGGCTGCGCCTGCAGGCGGCACGTAAATCACGCTAACCGTAGCGCCGGTTTGCGCTGCGGCTTCGTTGACCGATGCGTAGATGGGGATGTTAAAAATCGACTCGCCCGCTTTTTTCGGGTTCACACCCGCGACAAAGCACTCTTTGCCGTTCGCGTACTCTTGGCACTTTTCGGTGTGAAACTGGCCGGTTTTGCCGGTAATGCCTTGGGTAATGACGCGTGTGTTTTTGTTGATGTAGATAGACATGATTCTTCCTTAGCCTTTCACCGCTGCAACGACTTTTTGCGCCGCCTCAGCCATGCTGTCAGCGCTGATGATGGGCAGGCCGCTTTCGGCCAGCATCTTCTTACCCAGGTCTTCGTTGGTGCCCTTCATGCGCACAACTAGCGGCACGGACAGGTTGGTGGCTTTGCACGCGGTGATGATGCCCGTTGCTATGGTGTCGCACTTCATAATGCCGCCAAAAATGTTGACCATGATGGCCTTAACCTTGGGGTTTTTCAGCATGATCTTGAAAGCTTCGGTCACTTTCTCTGGTGTGGCACCGCCGCCTACATCCAAAAAGTTAGCCGGCTCAGCGCCGTACAGCTTGATGGTGTCCATAGTGGCCATGGCGAGACCTGCGCCGTTGACTAGGCAACCGATGTTGCCATCTAGGCTGATGTAGGCCAGGTCAAACTTGGATGCTTCCACTTCAGCTGGGTCTTCTTCGTCCAGGTCGCGCAGGGCGACGATCTCTGGATGACGGAACAGCGCGTTAGAGTCAAAGTTAAACTTTGCGTCCAAGGCTTTTACGCCGCCGTTGCCTTCAACGATCAGCGGGTTGATCTCGACCAGTGCTGCATCAGTGTCCATGTAGCATTTGTACAGCTTTTGCAGCACGTCAATGCAGGCTGCGGTAGACGCGGCTGGCACGGTCATGCCGTCAGACAAAGCTTTGCCTTGTTCGGCGGTCAGGCCCACTAACGGGTCGACAAACACTGTGATGATTTTGTCAGGCGTGTCGTGCGCTACGGCTTCAATGTCCATGCCGCCTTCGCTGCTGGCCATGAAGGCTACTTTTTGTGTGGCGCGGTCAGTTACCACCGACACGTAAAGTTCTTTTTTAATATCAGCACCGTCTTCAATGAAGAGGCGGCGTACTTTTTGGCCCTCTGGCCCGGTTTGTGCAGTTTTTAGCTGCATGCCCAAAATTTCACCAGCCAGCTTTTTCACCTCGTCGATGCTGCGCGCCAGCTTCACGCCGCCGCCTTTGCCGCGTCCACCCGCGTGGATTTGTGCTTTGACCACCCACACTGGACCGCCCAGCTTTTGGGCGGCTTCTACCGCTTCTTGCACCGTAAATGCGGGGATGCCGCGAGGCACTGGAATGCCAAAGGAGCGCAAGAGTTCCTTGCCTTGGTACTCATGGATTTTCATAGTGTGTTATTCCCAAGTGGTGATGAATTAGGGGTGAAGATAATGATCAAACGGAATGATGTCGTGCACAATCTGCATGCAAATGACCATGCAGTTACAGCGGGTGAACTGTATCATGTTGCAATGCACAAAAATTGTGCGTTACTTACACCGCAAATCGGGCTGCTAGCGGTGCGTGATTTTAAAGCCTTTCAACCAGTTTTATGCAGGATTCGACCATGGCCACTTCTATTGCAAAAATCTTTATCGACGGCGAAGCTGGCACCACCGGCCTGCAAATCCGCGAGCGTTTGGCCGCTATGCCCCAAGTGCAGGTGGTCAGCATCGCGCCCGAACTGCGCAAAGACCCCGCCGCCAAACGCGCCCTGATGGCCAGCGTTGATATGGTCATCCTATGCTTACACGATGATGCAGCCTGCGACTCGGTGGCCATGATCGACAGCTTAGAAGGTAAAAAGCCCAAAATCATCGACGCCTCCACCGCCCACCGCATCGCGCCCGGCTGGGTGTTTGGCTTTCCCGAGCTGTCAGCCAGCCAGCGCGGAGCTGTGCAAACCGCCCAGCGCGTAGGCAACCCCGGCTGCTACGCCACAGGTGCCATAGCCATGCTGCGGCCTTTGGTCGACGCAGGCATTTTGCCCAAAGACTACCCCGTTTGCCTGCCTGCAGTGAGTGGTTACTCTGGCGGAGGCCGCCAGATGATGGAGGCTTACCAAAAAGGCGAAGCCCCCGCTTACGAGCTGTACGCCCTGGGTTTAAAGCACAAACATATTCCCGAAATCATGGAGTATTCGGGCATCACCCGCCGTCCCATCTTCATCCCCAGCGTCGGTAATTTTGAGCAAGGCATGTTGGTTGAGCTGCCGCTGCACCTAGATACGCTACCAGGCAAACCCACCATCGCCGTCCTGCACGCAGCCTACGCAAAACACTACGCAGGCAGTACCTACGTCAGCGTGCACCCCGCGCCCGAGAGCGGCAAGCTGGACGCGCTAGCGCTGAACGGCTCCAACAACCTAGAAATTCGCGTGTTTGGCAGCGATGAGCTAGGCCACGCCGTCGTCGTTGCGCGGCTGGACAATTTAGGCAAGGGCGCTAGCGGCGCGGCGGTTCAAAACTTGAAACTGATGCTGGGTTTGGGTGAGTAATCAGCGTGATGGACTGCAGATATGCACCATACTTGCAAAAATAATTACTATAAAAATAGTAGCATACTATGTATTAAATACTTGGACTACAGCACTATTTGATCGGTAAATAGTGGGCGGAGTCAAGTTCCAAGACCACACTACGATTTTTCACAACTTTTGCCATTGGGCTGCACTGCGTGCACTGGGTTTGCCGTTTTAATTCACCCATGGGCATCAAACGCACACTAGGTTGGATATTTTTAGGCATCCCTGCCGCGCTTGGAACGGTAGCGGTGATCACAGCGGTGTACTACGCTAATGAAGTGCGGGTGGCGCGTAGCGAAACACCCGCTCTGATGGTGGCAGCATCTAGCCGTTACGGTACGCAAGTCAAGCTCACAGACTTAACTGCAGAGCGCAGAGCCATGCTGCTGGCGGTGGAAGACCCCGCTTTCATGCGCCACCATGGCGTTGACTTGGCCACGCCCGGCGCGGGCATGACCACGATCACCCAAGGTCTGGTGAAGATTTTGTATTTTCCTGAAGGCTTTGAGCCTGGTTTTGACAAAATTCGCCAAACTTTGATTGCGCAATACGCCCTGAACGCGCTGGTATCCAAAGAAGACCAACTGGCGCTGTTTTTAAACATATCCTATTTGGGCCATAAAGATGGCAAACCTGTACACGGCTACGCCCAAGGCGCGCGCAGCTACTTTGGCAAAGAGTTTGCAACGCTGACGGATGCAGAATTTGTATCGCTGGTGGCCATGCTGATTGGCCCCAACTACTTCAAGCTGGGCACCCCTGCGCACGAAGAGCGGGTCAAACTGGTGCAAGCCTATCTGGCCGGGCGCTACCAGCCTGACGGGCTATTAGATGTGGAATACAAAGGTAAACCGAAAGGGACTCCCGCGCAGGAGGCGCTGATCGCGCTGCTGCGCATCGTGACCGATGCACGGCCCAAAAAAGAAGGATAAAGCGCAAAAGCATCGATTCACCCTACGGTGTTGCGCAAACAATGGCTTGACCTGTCTAGCGAATTTACTATAAAAATCATAGCTACTTAGTTAGTAAATACTTGGACTACAAGCGTATTTGATGCCTAATTGCGCACTTTGACTGTCACAACGCTAACTTAGGCGCATTGGGCATGTTGGTGCTCACTATCATCAATGCACTGATCTGAGCATCCGCGAGTCGTGCATTAGTAAGTGCAGGCTAACTCACTGTGCTTGCGGGCGCTCAAAGTCCAAGCTATAATGGAAAGCTTTTCCGCGTTCGCGTTGCGTGACGAATTGTGATTGCGAACGGGGGAAAGATATTCTTTTTATTCACGTTTAGGTAGATCAATGCCAACCATTAACCAGCTCATACGCCATGGACGCGAGGTCGAAACGACTAAGTCAAAGTCCCCGGCTATGCAAAACTCTCCCCAGCGTCGGGGTGTGTGCACACGTGTGTACACCACGACCCCAAAAAAGCCTAACTCCGCTTTGCGTAAAGTTGCCAAAGTGCGCTTGACCAACGGTTTTGAGGTGATCTCCTATATTGGCGGCGAAGGCCACAACCTGCAAGAACACAGCGTAGTGCTAGTGCGTGGCGGTCGTGTCAAAGACTTGCCCGGTGTGCGTTACCACATCGTGCGTGGTTCGCTTGACTTGCAAGGCGTGAAAGACCGCAAGCAGTCGCGCTCCAAGTACGGCGCAAAGAAACCAAAGGCAAAATAAATTTGCCTGAGCCAAAGGCTAAGTAAATAACGAGTATTTCATCTTTGATGAAATTGCCCGCTAGTTATAAAAGCAAAATAGTTTTAATTGGTGCTGTTTCCCGCGTGGCGCGGTGATACAGCGTAGTGACTCAAACAGACAATAGTGTCTAAAAAGTCGAGTAAGTGAAAACCAAGTTCTGGTTTTCGCGGCATCTAAAAAAGATGTCAACTGAAGCAAAGAGGTGAAAACATGCCACGTCGTCGCGAAGTCCCCAAACGTGAAATTCTGCCCGATCCTAAATTCGGTAATATCGAACTCTCAAAATTCATGAACGTCATCATGGAGAGCGGTAAAAAAGCAGTCGCCGAGCGCATTATTTATGGTGCGCTCGAGCAAATCGAGAAAAAGCACCCCGGCAAAGACCCGATGGAAGCGTTTACCGTGGCCATCAACAACGTCAAGCCGATGGTGGAAGTTAAAAGCCGCCGTGTGGGTGGTGCTAACTACCAAGTGCCCGTCGAAGTGCGCCCTGTGCGTCGCTTGGCCCTGTCTATGCGCTGGATCAAAGAAGCCGCTCGCAAGCGTGGCGAAAAGTCCATGGCACTGCGCTTGGCTAACGAGTTGCTAGAAGCCACCGAAGGCCGTGGCGGCGCTATGAAAAAGCGTGACGAAGTTCACCGTATGGCAGAGGCCAACAAGGCCTTCTCCCACTTCCGCTTCTAATCAAGGCGGCTACTGCGCAACTGTTATGCGTCATTGCGGGTGGACAAGAAAAGGGGCCCTTCCCTTTTCAAGTCTGGCAATCCTCATGCACCTTAAGTGCATTCCGGTTTCCAGCCACCCGCGCCTAGCCTAACAGCCGCTCGCTGCGCCGCGTTGCAACCAGGATGTCTTGATTGCAGCGTACAACTACGGCGTTACAGAATTTAATTTACCAAGGAGCCTTTTATGGCACGCGCTACTCCTATCAACCGATACCGCAATATCGGTATCTCGGCCCACATTGATGCCGGCAAAACGACTACTACCGAGCGTGTATTGTTTTACACGGGCGTGAACCACAAAATCGGTGAAGTGCATGATGGCGCGGCCACCATGGACTGGATGGAGCAAGAGCAAGAGCGTGGTATCACCATTACCTCTGCAGCTACCACCTGCTTTTGGTCTGGCATGGGCAAGACCTTTGAAGAACACCGCATCAACATTATTGATACCCCGGGCCACGTAGACTTCACCATCGAAGTGGAGCGTTCTATGCGCGTGCTGGACGGTGCGTGCATGGTGTATTGCGCTGTGGGCGGCGTGCAGCCACAGTCTGAGACCGTGTGGCGCCAGGCTAACAAGTACAAAGTGCCACGTTTGGCGTTTGTCAACAAGATGGACCGCACAGGCGCCAACTTTTTCAAAGTGTATGAGCAGATGAAGTTGCGCCTGAAAGCCAACCCGGTGCCATTGCAAATCCCAATCGGCGCCGAAGAAGGCTTTGCCGGTGTGGTGGACCTGGTCAAGATGAAGTCCATCCTGTGGAGCGAAGCCGACAAAGGCGTGACCTTCACCTATGGTGAGATTCCTGCTGAGCTGGCCGAAAAAGCTGCTGAGTTCCGCGAAAAGTTAGTTGAAGCCGCTGCTGAAGCATCGGAAGAGCTGATGAACAAGTACCTCGAAGGCGTTGAGCTGACCGAGTTAGAAATTAAAGCCGCTATTCGCCAGCGCGCCATTGCCTGCGAAATCCAGCCGATGTTGTGCGGCTCTGCGTTCAAAAACAAAGGCGTACAAGCCATGTTGGACGCTGTCATCGAATACATGCCAAGCCCAGTGGACATTCCACCTGTAACCTGCATGGACGAAGATGAAAAGCCAACCACCCGCAGAGCCGACGACTCTGAGAAATTCTCTGCTTTGGCATTTAAGTTGATGACCGACCCGTTTGTGGGCCAGCTCACCTTCGTGCGCGTATATTCAGGTGTGTTGAAGTCTGGTGACAGCGTCTACAACCCGATCAAAGGCAAAAAAGAGCGTATCGGCCGTATCGTGCAAATGCACGCTAACGCCCGCGAGCCAGTGGACGAAATCCGCGCTGGTGACATCGCTGCCTGTATCGG